>CAXIBZ010000108.1:0-6149 GCA_964022105.1 uncultured Methylophilaceae bacterium | reverse complement strand
GTGAGAAAATCTCAAACGGCGGGATTTCTGGCAAGGTAGGGATAATTACGAGTGTGATAACTAGGCCAAACCCTAGTTTGATGCGCATTGGAATCGCACGATCACTGAGTATTGGAGCAGTTGCAATCACACCTAACACTCTGGTTAAAGGCCAGAGCAAGCTGATAATCCAACTATTAATGAGCTCACTACTGATAGTTATCATGACGAACTTATCTATCTAGTTTGCCATGGCAGGAATGCTGGTAAATACCATGTGCATATAATCGACCAGTGTTGTTAACATCCAAGGACCGACAATGAGCAAAACCAGAAATACGCCAATGAGCTTGGGAATAAAAGACAACGTGGCTTCATTAATTTGTGTTGCCGCTTGAAATATACTGACTAATAGGCCGATTAACAAGACAGTGCCCAGCATAGGCCCTGCTACCAACAACGTGATTTCCATTGCATTTCTGCCTAAATCCATTACACCTTCAGGAGTCATTTTATTTTTTCCTATTAAGCGATTTTGTTTAAAAGAAACTTTGTACCAAAGAACCCATAATCAACTGCCACCCGTCGACCAGTACGAATAGCATTAACTTAAATGGCAGCGAGACAATTGCAGGCGAAACCATCATCATCCCCATCGCCATCAGCACACTGGCCACAACCATATCAATAATCAAGAATGGAATAAAAATCGCAAAACCAATTTGAAATGCTGTTTTGAGTTCACTCGTCATATAGGCAGGTACTAATACACGCAAAGGCACATCTTCTGGACCATTGATACTGTCTATTTGCGCCATTTTTGCAAATAAGGCCAAATCACCTTCTCTGGTTTGCTTCAACATAAAGGTTTTGAGTGGTGCAGCACCCTTATCCAATGCCTCTTGCATGGTAATTTGATTCTCTGACAGCGGTTGATAAGCATCGACATAGATTTTGTCTAATACCGGGCTCATCACGAACATAGTCAGAAACAGGGCCAATCCAATCATCACCTGATTTGGCGGTGCAGACTGTGTGCCAATGGCTTGCCTTAATAGTGACAACACAATAATGATACGGGTAAATCCGGTCATCATGAGCAATGCTGCAGGTAAGAACGTGAGCGAAGTCAGTAGAATCAGTGTTTGCAGACTTAGTGTGTAGTCTTGTCCGCCGCTTGCGGAAGGCACACTATTAATGAGAGGCAAACTATTCTCTGCTAAGACAGAAAGTGGTAATAGCATCATGCTCAAGAACATGCAAATGATGACACTGTATTTATTGCTTTTCATGATTGCCTGACCTCTAGTTTTCTTTACTTTTGGATTGAATATTCTGCGCAGATCTTTTAAGCCAAGCTGAAAATGGTTTCACGATTGGATTGCTAAATGCGGGATGTACCGCTTTATTTGTCTGTTCTTGTGTTTGTTGCTGTGCAATCACCTCAGCAGTCTGATCTGAGCCGATCTCCAAGTTGGCAATTGAACTTACTTGTCCTTGTGCAACACCGACCACTAGCCAACGGTTAGCCACCTCTAGCACTACAACTCGCTCACGTGAGCCGACACTTACACCACCCACCATCTTAATCGCTGAGTGCTGACTCATGCCATTTGGTAAAAAACGTTTAACGACCCAGCTTAGTAAAGCCATTACGGCCAATACCACAGCTAATCCTAAGGCCATTTTTAGTATATTGCCTGTGGATGACACCGCAGCAGCCTCGGTGGCAGCATAGGTGTATGGTTGATAGATAAGAACAGTTAGGCCTGTTAGTAATGTGCGCATATTCACCTTAATTCATTGGCTATTTATTGATTTTACGAATCCGCTCTGCTGGCGTAATAATGTCAGTCAAACGTATACCAAATTTATCATTCACCACAACCACTTCACCTTGCGCAATTAAGCAGCCGTTTACCAACACATCCATTGGCTCACCTGCCATGCCATCCAATTCAACAACAGAACCCTGCGCTAATTGCAATAGGTTTTTAATTGCTATCTTTGTTCGTCCTAGCTCTACTGTTAGCTGTACTGGTATATCCAAGATAAAGTCGATATCGTTCTCTGTATTGGTTTCGATATTTTTACCGCTTAACTCAGTAAATACTTGCGCCTCGGCTTTGGTTGCAGCTACTGCATTCTCTGAAGCAGATTGTTCAGCCATTGCGTCACCCCAGTCAGCTTCACCACCAGCTTCAGCTGCAGCTTGTTCCGCCATTGCATCACCCCAATCTACATCACCATCTGTCGCGGCTTGTTCCGTCGTGTTGTCTACGACTTCCTCATTATCAGTCGCCATTGTTTTCTCCTTTGATATATTCAGTTGCATTTGACCTCAATAGCTTTTGTACACGTAATGCATACTGGCTATTGAATACCCCATACTTACAGCGCATGACTGGAATGTTGTCTACCACAGCATCTATCTCTTCACTGATAGAGAGTGGGATAACATCACCTACTTTAAGATCCAGCACTTCATGTAGCGTTAATTTCTGTTTTGCCAAATCCGCTACAATTTCTACTTCTGCGGCTTGAATTTGCTGTGTCATCAAGCGCACCCAACGCTTATCGACACCAAGCACTTCACCTTGCAAACTGGATGTTAATAAATCCTTGAGAGGCTCTAACATTGAGTATGGGAAGCAGAAGTGCATATCGCCACCCATCTCACCAAGCTCTACATTAAATGTGATGGCGACGACAATCTCATTGGGTGTCGCAATATTGGCAAATTGTGTATTCATTTCTGAGCGAATATACTCAAACTCGACTGGATAAACAGGCTCCCAAGATTTAGCGTAGTTCTCACATAGAATATCAACGACACGCAGAATAATTCTGAGCTCAGTTTGGGTAAACTCACGCCCTTCCACACGCGTATGGAAACGGCCATCACCACCAAACATATTGTCAACCATCAGGAATGCTAAGGAAGGGTCAATGACCATTAGGCCAGTACCACGTAATGGTTTCATGTGCACTAAATTTAGATTCGTTGGCACAACCAAATTGCGAATAAAATCACTATATTTAGAAATACGAACGGGTCCAACAGAGACCTCTACAGAACGTCTAAGAAAATTAAACAAACCTATCCGCAATAAACGCGCAAAGCGTTCATTGATGACTTCTAATGTAGGCATACGACCACGCACAATACGTTCTTGCGTGGCCAAGTTATAAGGGCGAACCTCAGATGGGTCTACTTCCTCTTTGCTTGCCTCATCTTCATCACCATTGACGCCTTTTAACAGTGCGTCAACTTCGTCTTGAGATAAAAAACTATCAGACATAATATCGAATCTTTAAGGCTATTGAATCACAAATGATGTAAAGAACGCTTCTGAAAACTTTAAAGGCTTACCGCCTTCGCTATAAGGCTCATTGACCTGCTCAGTAATTTCAGCGCTTAGTGTCTTTTTGCCATCCATATCAGCAATCTCACTGGGCAATTTACTGGTCAAAACCATTAAAATACGGTTTCTCACTTGTGGCATAAACTTGTTTAGCACTTCTGCATCATGCGCATCTGTCGCATTGAGTGTAATGTCTACTTGTAAGTATTTCTCACCTTCTTCTGGGTTTAAATTCACAGTAAAGGTATCCAGTTTGACAAAAACTGGCTCTGTAATCGGCGCGGTTTCGTGTGCTTCAGCCTCTGCATGCTCACCATCTTCAGCTGGTTTATCTCCCATCATTAGCCAAGCAGCAACACCGCCACCTATTAATAAGACAGCAACAGCAACGATAATAATAATGAGTTTTTTCTTTGATTTTTTTGGCGTAGCCTCTTCAGCACCTGCCTCTTGAACTATTGGTTGTTCTGCCATTTCATTTCCCTTCATAAGTCATTCAAAGACGAATGACTCATTATCGTCAAACTTTAGGAAAAGGGATGCGTGGAATAAAGCGGTAAAAGATGGCTTATTATCGGTATTTAATTTTCTATGGACTCAGAGAAATCAAAGATAGGGTTAAAAATACTTGAGGATGCGTGTGCCATCCTCAAATACATCTAACTAAAAACCTAGACTATCCAACAAATCATCAACTTGCTCTTGGCTTGATACCACATTGGTAGCCTCGGGATTAATCTGAGGGCCATTGAGTAAGCCATCACTCTCAACAGCAGCCATAACAGGCTTGTTCGGTGCGAAGTCAACTAAGGTTCTGACTAATTCTTTTTCAATAGAATGAGCTAACTCGGTGATCTTTTTAATCACCTGCCCAGTCAAATCCTGAAAATCTTGCGCCATCATAATTTCCAAGAGTTGTGCTTTTGTTGCATTGGAATCCTCAACTGCCTGTTTCAAAAATACGAGCGTTGCTTCAGCTGCTTCATTGTACTCAGATTTGAGTGATGGTGTTTTCATCACATCTTTCCATTTAGCTTCTAATGATGCTGCTTTGTCGATAATGTTATCCTGTAGCGGATTTGCAATATCAGTAGCATTTAGAACACGATCAGCTGCTTGCTCTGTCATCGTCGCGACATAATTTAAACGATCGCGAGCATCTGGTATTTCTTGTGCTGCTTTTTCAATCATCTGATCCAGACCTAACTCACGTAAACTCTCATGCAAGCCTCTGGTCATCTGACCAATGCGATGCAGCATATCATCTTCGTTTGCTTTCACTGCAACCGCACCATCTAGCGCTGTATTATCCGATATGCTCTGAGTTATTTTCTTCTCATTTTTGCTCATTGTTAGGCCCTTTACTGTCCGAGCTTCTCAAATATTTTTGATAATTTTTCATCCAGTGTTGCCGCTGTAAATGGTTTCACCACATATCCGTTTGCACCCGCTTGTGCTGCTGCGATGATGTTTTCTTTTTTCGCTTCAGCGGTTACCATCAATACAGGCAAAGAAGCCAACGCACTATCTTTTCGGATATTTTGCAACATGGTCAAGCCATCCATATTAGGCATATTCCAGTCTGATACCACAAAATCGAAACCACCACTCTTGAGCTTATTTAATCCATCTTGACCATCCTCTGCCTCTTCAACATTGGTATATCCGAGCTCTTTAAGCAGGTTTCTCACTATTCTGCGCATCGTTGAAAAATCATCAACCACTAGAAATTTTGTATTAGGGTCTGCCATGTTTTACTCCATTTAATATTCTGATTTGCATTCAATGCATAATGCAAAAAACGCATATAAACTTACTTGTTATCATCTAAATTATCGGCTCAATTGCCAAAAACCTTAATGCAGAATAAACATTAAAAAGCACTGTTTATTCTTAAACTACACCCTTAATGCTCTTGTACCGCTAGCAGTCAATTGTGCAAACACTGCTTTGGGTAAGTCATTTAGTGGCAACACTTCGTGCACCCCGCCATGCGCAATCGCCTCTCTAGGCATACCAAATACCACACAACTTGCTTCATCTTGAGCAAAATTATAGGCTCCTGTTTGTTTCATTTTCGCCATACCAGCAGCGCCATCTTTACCCATGCCAGTCATAATGACGCCGATTGCATTTTTACCTGCATTATCAGCAGCGGAATCAAATAAAACATCAACAGAGGGTTTATGACGACTCACTGGTTCGGCATCACTCAATTTTGTCACATAATTGGCACCACTACGGCCGAGCAATAAATGATGGTCGCCTGGCGCAATGTAAGCATGTCCAGGCAAAACACGCTCCCCGTCCACTGCCTCTTTTACTGAAATTTTGCAAAGACTATCCAAGCGCTGTGCAAATGATTTAGTAAAGCCAGCGGGCATATGCTGCGTGATTAAAATGCCAGGGCAATCTGATGGCATTTGCATTAAGAAAGATTTAATCGCTTCAGTACCCCCCGTAGAAGCACCAATAATCAGCAATTTTTCACTACTGATGAGCGGATTTTTCAGTGCTGACTGCACCTCTCCATTTACTTGCGGCTTGAGAGAACGCGCCAAAGTTGCCACTCTGGCTTTAGAGGCCGTACGAATTTTATCTGCAATTAAATCTGTATACTCACGCATCCCTGTACTAATAGAGGTTTTCGGTTTGGTCACAAAGTCAATTGCGCCTAATTCCAGCGCACGCATGGTGATTTCTGACCCACGTTCTGTTAGTGTAGAAACCATAATGACAGGCATGGGTCGCAACCGCATTAACTTTTCTAAAAAGTCCAAGCCATCCATTTTTGGCATTTCAACA
>CAXIBZ010000107.1:0-6155 GCA_964022105.1 uncultured Methylophilaceae bacterium | reverse complement strand
CAAACACACTAAGTAGCTGTTTGGCAGTCAGTTCTACGCCATCCTTGTAACTTTCTACAGAGGCGTTTTCAACAGCTAAGGCAGCATCTAAACTATCTTTAACTGCTAACAACTCTCCAGAAAATTTTTCTAGTGCGAATTTACGTGCTTTATCAATATCTTCGAAAGATCTGCGGCGAATATTTTCACCTTCAGCTTTTACATATAAAACTTGCGCTTTTGCTTCTTCTAAAGCTTGTTCCAGTTCTGCAATTCTTTCCTCTGGCGCCTTTTCAGCTTCAGCTACTTGTTCTGTTTCTTGTGCCTCTTGGTTTTCTTCAGTTTGCATAGGGGTTTGTTCTTCTGTGTTTTGATCGTCTGCCATTTTTTCTATTCCATCATTAATAAACCTCAAACGTATATGGAGATGATGGCGAATATTTCAAGAGTATTGCATTATTTTTTAGGAAACTGCTGGATTGGCTGATAAATGATGTTTGTTTGTTGTAAATCAAAAAGGCGACCTAGATAGCGTGGCATATTGATATTAGCGCTGATTTTTCATGCTAGAACGAGGAGATTAAAATGAAAATATGGCTTGATTTGTTTTCAACAGATTATGGGTTGATGAGTATTATTGGGATTGTCATGATCGTTATTGCCATGTTGGGCTTTGCTTATTTTGTCGTCAAACATTTGAAGTAATATCATTATCAAAATCGTACTTTTATAGTACGACGTTTATTTGTTTTAGCGCATTCATCACGGATGACGTGGAAGGGTTTTGTTTTTTACCACCTAAATTGATGACACTCCCCATTGACGATGCCACAACGCCAGTTAGTTTTGGGTCTGTATCAGTATAAATGGCGACAGTGGGGACGTTTAGGGCTGCGCTTAAATGCGAGAGTCCTGTATCAACGCCAACCGCGGCGAGTGAATGATTGATAACAAATGCAAGTTGCGAAATACTAAGTTTCGGCAATACAACGACATTATCCATTCTGTTTGCAATGTTGATTGCGCGTCTGTGTTCACTCTCAGATGCCCAGGGTAGCAATAAGTGGCAGTTATTTAATGAGAGTTCTTTGGCTAACTCAATCCATTGGTCTGAAGGCCACAATTTGCTTTCTTTGCTTGTGCCATGTAATCCGATAATAAATTTTTTAGGTAAGGCTATTTCAAGTTTGTTGATAATACTTGTAATTCCATATTCAGGTGCGTTGTTAGGCTTATGGTAGCCAAGTGCATAGGCTGCTAGCTCTCGATTGCGTAAGACTGCATGCTGGTTGCGGCTGACCTGAAAAGTGGTCTGGTAAAAGTAGCTTGCTAGCGGCTCACGGGCAGATTGCTTATCAAAACCATATCGCACTCCTTTAGCAAATTGGCTTAATACTGCGCTCTTAATTAAGCCTTGCGTATCAATGATTAGGTCATAGGCATGGTTGGAAACAACTTGTTTGAAATGGCCAATCTCTGACCAGGTTGATTTGCTGAAAAGGTGTTTACGCCAGCGTCTCATCGCAACGGGAAAAATTTGTTTTACCGCTGGGTGTAATCTTGGAATGTCTGCAAAACTTTCTTCAACGACCCAATCTATCTCTGCATCTGGATGTTGCTGTAGAATGTCACCCACTATTGGTAAATTATGGATGACATCACCGAGCGAAGAGGTTTTAACCAGTAAAATACGTTTCATGCCGCTATTTTCGCATACAATTTCTAAATTCGAGATGGATTGAACAGCTATTGAAGTTTGCTTTTATCATATTTAAGTATTTCCCTTTTGGCGGCATGCAGCGCGACATGTTGCGAACAGCCAATGAACTGATTAAGCGAGGTCATCAAGTCGAGGTGTTTACGCTTAGCTGGCAAGGTGAGGCTCCCAACCAGATGGGAGTGCATGTACTGCCGCAAAAAGGTTGGTTTAATTATCAACGATATAAAAAGTTTATCAAAGCTACGTTTAATATTATTCAGAACAGTCATTTTGATTATATTTTTGGATACAACCGTATGGCTGGTTTGGATGCGCATTTTGCTGCAGACCCTTGTTTTATAGAAAGAGCACATACCCAACGGGGTTTTTGGTATAGATTGGCTCCTAGAACAAAATGGTTTGCTGCATGCGAGAAAGCGATATTTTCCGCAGATTCATCCACGCATGTATTAGCTGTTTCATTAACAGAGAAACCTCACTTCCAGCATTGGTATGGTTTGCCTGATGAGCGATTCCATTACATCCCACCATATCTTTCGCCAGAAAGATTTGCATTGCAGGATAAAAAGAAAATGCGCGAGCATTTACGAGAAGCATTCGGATTTGGCAAAAATGATTTTGTCTATTTACTCACTGGTTCTGGTTTTTCGATGAAAGGCTTGGACCGAGGGATTCTAGCATTGGCCGCTATGCCAAAAAAATTACGCGACAATACGCGTTTGGTTGCTGTGGGCCAAGATAATCCAAAACAATTTGCGGCAATGGCTGAAAAATTTGCATTGCAAGATCATGTTGTGATTTCAAAAGGGCGTAACGACATTCCACAGCTCATGCAAGGAGCAGATGTTTGTGTCCATCCAGCATATCGTGAAAATACTGGTTTAGTCATTTTAGAGGGAATGGCTAGTGGAGCGCCTATGTTAGTGACTGAGACTTGTGGCTATGCCATGCACGTTAAGAATGCCGATGCGGGCATCGTTTCTGCGGAGCCATTTAATCAAGAAGTATTTAATCAGCAGTGGCTGGAAATGCGGCAGGCACTGGATTTAGCAAACAAGCCAAAACCCAAATGGTCAAAAAATGGTTTGGCCTATACAAAAAAAATTATGGAGGACAATGATGGTAGTGCTGAGGCAAATATCTTAATTCAACTGGCAGAAATAAAAAATGCCAACAATGCTGGACAATAGGCCTATGGGCTGTAATATAAAAACAATATTCTCAATGCCTGCACCGATGCGCAAAGCGCTTGGTATGGGTAAAAAAAGTGATACCTTCGTGGTTGCAATGTCGCTGAATGGACAAGTGTTCCGTGACGTACCTGGGCGTAAAACCTTGCGGGTAGAAGTGCTTGGCAAGTCATATTTCATTAAGCAGCATTTTGGTGTGGGTTGGATGGAGATTGTAAAGAATTTGCTGTCACTGAAAAGACCAATTCTTAGTGCGATGACAGAAGTGCGTGCCATAGAAAAAATGCAAGCTTTAAACATTGCAACGACACCACTCGTCGCTTATGGCCAACGTGGGTGTAATCCGGCAACATTAAAATCCTTTGTAATAACCGATGATTTAGGTGATATCACATCTCTGGAGGATTTGTGCGCATCTTGGAAACAGAAGCCCCCCAGTTTACGGTTTAAACGGCAACTGATTGTTCAAGCAGCAAAATTAGCCAAGACCCTACATGATAATGGCGTTAATCACCGCGATTTTTACCTATGTCACTTATGCTTAGACAATAGCAGTTTACCTAACATAAAGCTTTTTTTGATTGATTTGCATCGTGTCATGATCCATAGCAAGGTGAATGAAAGAGCCAATATGAAAGATATCGCGGCATTATATTTTTCCAGCATGGATATTGGATTAACAGCTAGGGATTATGTGCGTTTTAAACATTATTATCGGCAACAGTCAGGTGATTTTTGGGGACAAGTTGTTGCAAGGGCTGAACGTTTATATAAGAAATTTAATAGTAAAAAATTTCAAAAAAAGTTAGCGCACGAGCGCACTAAATTAGATTGATGTAGTCCTAATAACTTGTTCAAGCGTTTGATCCCTTGAGCATCACTAATCAGAGAGGAAATTGAAATGGTTAAAAATATAATAATTGGATCGGTTATTACAGCATTTGCCCTAAGTGGATGTGCCAATATGACAGAAACACAAAAAGGTACGGCTAAGGGCGCTGCAATAGGTGCTGGTGCTGGTGCAGTCGTTGGTGCTATCGCAGGCAAAGGCAAGGGTGCTGCCATCGGCGCTGTTGTTGGTGGTGCTGCAGGTGCTGTGGCTGGTAATGTTTGGTCCAAGAAAATGCAACAACAAAAAGAAGAAATGGAAGCAGCAACCGAAGGAACTGGTGTTGGTGTTACCCAAACAGAAGATAATCGTTTAAAACTTGATATTCCAAGTGATATTTCATTTGCAGTTGGACGTGCAGATATTCAACCTAACTTTAGAACAGTGCTGGATACTTTTGCTGATGGCTTAAAGCAAAATACAGCAGCAACAGTAACGGTAATTGGTCACACTGACAGTACTGGTAGTGATGCGGTAAACGACCCTTTATCGCTCAATCGCGCTAATAGTGTCCGCAATTATCTATCTGGACGCGGCGTAGCGGCTAACAGGATTTTTACTGAAGGTCGTGGCTCACATGAACCAATAGCAGCCAATGACACGCCAGCTAATAGAGCCAAAAATCGTCGCGTTGAAATCTTAGTGGCTGAACCTGCGCCAGTGGAACAGGCCGCACCGCAAAGTTAAAAGTAAATTGATTTAACCAATAGAAAGCCGACTTGATGTCGGCTTTTTGTTTAATGACTTAAGTGTGATTGGCTAACTTTTCTCTAGACTTGCGGCTTACCTTGTAACGGTGTTAGATACAGTAATATTGATTAGGCGCTTGCGCAATTTGTTTTTCAATCGCCTGATTGAGTAAAGTAGGCGTGGCAATAGAATCTATCTTGCTTAAATGCAATGCATAGCCTTGACCATTATCCAAACGCTCACCAAAAGCCATGATGATGGTCGCCTTTGTTTTCTCTGCTAATCTGCTTGCGAGTGTCATGGTGTAAGCTGGTTTACCAAAAAAATCGGCCCATTCACCTTCACCTGAAGCGGGGATTTGGTCTGGTAGAATACCTACAGCTTCTCCATTTTTTAGTGCTTTAAGGAGTTTTCGAACGCCATTTGCATTTGCTTCTGCTAGTGTAACGTTTGGCCGTTTACGCCCATTCACTAATGGCATCAGCCATTTCTTTTTAGGGGGACGGTAGAGTACAGTGATTGGATGTTGGCGCGCGTAGTAAAGCGATGTAATCTCAAAGCACCCCATATGCGGTGTTAGAAAAATAATGCCTTGCTGTGACTGGATGGCGGTTTCAATGATATCCCAGCCATGTACTTGCTGCATTAAATTGTCGATGCGATGATTGTCACTACTCCATATATAAGGTGTTTCTAAAATGGCTTTGCCCATTGCAATAAAATTACGTTTTATGACTGGGGCAATTTTTCCGGTAAATAACTGGCTTTGCGCAATATTCTCAGCAGCTCTGCGCTTTGCTTTGCCTGCAACAAAAAACAGGATAATGCCAAGTGCCTTACCCAAAGCGTGCAAGATGGGTAATGGTAATAATGACAATGGTTTGAAAATCAGATGAAGCATAGGCGTGACATTATAAACGTAAACGAGGCTGAACTTGCGATTGGCTTTTTAATGACTGCTATAATGCCACCAATTAATAGCATACGTGATGAATGAATTGTTTCAGTTGAAAGAATATCAAACTATATTTTCACAACACCATTTAGATGGTTTTGCATCATTATGGGCAAAAGAAATTGATTGGTTTGAACCGCCCAATCACCGAAGAGGTGGCTGGAGTGGGGTTGGGCAATTGATGCTGACCTCAGATTTGAGGGATTTAAATGTTTTTGTTAAGAAGCAGCAGAATCATGGTAGACGTACTTTATGGCATCCGTTCAGTGGGGAACCTACATTCAGGCGCGAGTTTAAGCGATTAGTATTTCTAGAGCAACAACAGATAAAAGCGCCTAAGGTGGTTTTTTATGCAGAAGAAAAGATACAAAAGGACACATGTGCAATCTTGGCTACAGAAGCATTGGTTGGCTTTGAGCCATTTGACGTTATTACAAAACGGTGGCATGAAGATACGCCTATTACGCACTTGCAAAAAATAAGATTGCTTCAATCAATAGCTGAAACAGTGCGTGGTTTTCATCAAGCCGGATTGGTACACAGGGCGCTTTATCCCAAACATATATTTGTTAAAAATGCAGAGACAGCTCCTGAAGTCGCATTCATTGATTTGGAAAAGTCTCGTTTCAGTTTGTTTTTTCTATATCGTGCCTATTTTGATCTTTCAGCATTGAATCGTCACGCTGAGTACTGGAGCAAAAGCCAACGGTTACGTTTTTTCTTAAGTTATAT
>CAXIBZ010000106.1:0-6270 GCA_964022105.1 uncultured Methylophilaceae bacterium | reverse complement strand
GCAATTTCAACATTCGTTGGTAAACCAGCGATTCCTTCTATCCAATATTTAGCTGTTAATCCAGCATAATAGCTGGTGCCTGCTGCTAATATTAGTACACGATCGATTTCGCTAAATACTTCTTCAGCTTCCATCCCAAATAATAGTGGAGAAAAACTAGCATCGTCGATCAAGGCTTCTATGGTATCTGTCAAAGCACGCGGTTGCTCATGAATTTCTTTTTGCATAAAGTGTGAATAAGGGCCTAGCTCTAAGCTAGCCAAAGTCACATCACTTACATGTATCTGGCGTGATATTTTTGTATCTGTTTTATCCCAAATATTGATACCATTTGCGGTTATCTCTGCTACATCACCATCTTCCAAATAGATGACTTTGCGTGTTTCAGCCAATACAGCGGATACATCCGAAGCAATATAATTTGCTTCATCACCTAAACCAAGCAAAAGTGGGCAGCCCTGACGAGCTGTAATCATACTGATGGCAAATGCGCCTCTTAACTCTTTAACAGCAAGCTTAACAGACGATAGTAAGCACTCGCCATTGTCATGATAGTGGTGAATTAGGTGTGCGATCACTTCAGTGTCGGTTTGTGAAGTAAACTCATAACCAAACGCAATCAGGCGATCGCGTTGCTCATCATGATTTTCAATAATCCCATTATGCACGACAGCAATTTCATCTCTTGAAACATGAGGATGCGCATTGCTTTCTGTTACACCACCATGCGTAGCCCAGCGGGTGTGTCCTATGCCGACTAGGCCTGATAGTTGTTGGCTCTCTGCTTTTGCTTGCATCTCACTAACCCGTCCAACGGCACGGACACGTTTAATAGAACCATCTAAAATTGCAATTCCAGCAGAATCGTAACCTCGATATTCAAGACGGCTCAAACCTTCAATTAAAGTAGAAACCACATTCTTCTTTGCTACCGCACCAACGATACCGCACATAACATTATTCTTTCTTTGTTTTGGTAGGACGTTTCCAACCAACTATCGATTTTTGTTCTCTAGCCCGACATAATGTTAAGGCATTTTCTGGTGTATCTTTAGTAATCGTTGAACCAGCTGCAATCGTAGAGCCTTTTCCAACGGTTACTGGCGCTACTAATTGACTATCAGATCCGATAAAAGCATCATCCTCTATAACCGTTCGAAATTTGTTGGCGCCATCATAGTTACACGTAATCGTACCAGCACCAATATTAACTTTCTTGCCAATCGTTGCATCACCAATATAACTTAGATGATTGACTTTGCTTCCTGTATCAATTTCCGCATTTTTCAGTTCAACGAAGTTACCAATATGGGTTTGATCACCCAAACGAGTGCCTGGCCTGATCCTGGCATACGGGCCAATTTTGCTATTTTCTCCAATTGTTGCTTCATCAATATGCGAAAAGGGTGCGATAGTAGTACCTGAGGCAACTTTGACATTCCTCAATATCCAGTAGGCGCCTATTTTAACGCCTTCTTCTAATCTAACTTCACCTTCGAATATACAGCCAACATCAATTTCAACATCTCTCGATACTTCCATTTTTCCGCGTATATCAATGCGCGAAGGGTCTAATAGTGTTACACCTTGTTCTAATAATTGATTGGCTTGTCTTTGTTGCAATTCGCGTTCGATTAATGCTAAGTCTTGCTTACTGTTGATACCAGTAACCGCCCATTCATCTTCTGCAATTTCAGCATTAACGGGAATATGATCTTCTACTGCAAATTTCACGATATCTGTCAGATAATACTCATTCTGTGCATTATCATTGGTTAATCTACCTAACCATTGTGCCAAATATTCTGCTGGCATTGCCATGATACCTGTATTGACTTCTGTTATTGCTAATTGTGCACTCGTAGCATCTTTATGTTCTACGATAGCTGTAAGCAAGCCTTTTGGATCTCTCACAATACGGCCATACCCTGTAGGATCTTTCATGATAAATGATTGAATAATAAGTTGCTGTTGTGCTTTTTCAATCAATTGCTGACACGCGTCTATGCTTACCAGAGGCACATCACCTAATAGAATTAATGTTGTAGAAGCTGAATCAATATAAGGTAAGGCCTGCTGTACAGCATGCCCAGTTCCTAATTGCTGTTTTTGTTCAGCCCAGATAATGGGCAACTGTTGAAAGGCTGCTTTAACCTTATCGCCTTCATAGCCATGTACGACAATGATCTTTTCTGGATCTAAATTTAATGCGCATTCGATGACATGGCCCAAAATCGGTTTGCCACCGATTGTATGCAGCACTTTCGGCTGATTAGAATGCATTCTTGTACCTTTTCCAGCAGCAAGAATAATAATATTCAGTTTTTTATTTTCCATATAGTTACTATTTTACTACGCCTAACTAGCATGTGTTATAAGATTCAAAAGACAATAAAAAAGCGACCTTAAGGCCGCTTTAATAAGATTTGTACTTCTACTTTATCGTGTTTTTCGCAGTTTCTGTATCGCCTGAATTTGTGCAACAGCTTCTGCTAGCTCTGCTTGCGCTCTAGCATAATCCATATCAGATGCTTTATTTTTCATCGCTTCTTCAGCTGCTTCTTTTGCAGCAATCGCTTTTGCTTCGTCCAGATCGTGACCACGAATCGCTGTATCAGACAAAACAGTTACTAAGCCAGGTTGTACTTCTAATAGACCACCTGAAATAAATATCAGTGTCTCTTCGGCTGTATCTGGCAGTTTTATGCGCAAAGAACCGGGTTTAATTGTTGTAATCATCGGCGCGTGATGTGGGTAGATACCCACTTCACCTGCTGATGCCGGTGCTGCAATAAACTCCGCCTCACCTGAAAAGATCTCTTCTTCAGCGCTTACTACATCAATACGAACTGTATTTGCCATTATTTATTTCTCAATTAAACTTAGTTTAAATTTTTCGCTTTTTCAATGGCCTCTTCAATACCACCGACCATATAGAAAGCTTGCTCTGGTAAGTGATCATATTCACCAGCTACAATTGCTTTAAAGCCTTTAATTGTTTCTTTTAATGGCACATATTTACCTGGTGCACCAGTAAATACTTCAGCTACGTGGAATGGCTGTGACAAGAAACGTTGAATCTTACGTGCACGACCAACTGTTAATTTATCCTCAGGTGATAGCTCATCCATACCCAAAATAGCAATAATGTCACGTAGTTCTTTATAACGTTGTAGTGTTTGTTGCACACTGCGTGCCACTGAATAATGCTCTTCACCCACGACAAGTGGATCAAGTTGGCGTGAAGTAGAGTCCAATGGATCAACCGCTGGGTAAATACCTAAAGAAGCAATATCACGTGATAACACAACCGTTGAATCCAAATGTTGGAATGTAGTCGCAGGTGATGGGTCAGTCAAGTCATCGGCAGGCACATAAACTGCTTGGATAGAAGTAATAGAGCCTGTTTTCGTAGAAGTAATACGCTCTTGTAAACGACCCATTTCATCGGCTAGGGTAGGTTGATAACCAACAGCTGATGGCATACGACCTAACAATGCTGATACTTCAGTACCAGCCAATGTGTAACGATAGATATTGTCCACAAAGAATAGAACATCACGGCCTTCGTCACGGAATTTTTCCGCCATCGTCAAACCTGACAATGCAACACGTAAACGGTTACCTGGTGGTTCGTTCATTTGACCAAACACCATTGCTACTTTTGACTCTTTCATATCGTCAAGTTTAATCACGCCTGCTTCTGCCATCTCATGATAAAAGTCATTTCCTTCACGTGTACGCTCACCAACACCAGCAAAAACTGATAAACCTGAGTGCTGTTTAGCAATATTATTAATCAATTCGAGCATATTAACGGTTTTACCAACACCAGCACCACCGAATAGACCAACTTTACCACCCTTAGCAAATGGGCAAACCAAGTCAATCACTTTGATACCAGTTTCTAGCAAATCAACTGAAGGAGATAATTCTTCGAAAGTAGGTGCTTTTTGATGGATTGAACGACGCTCTTTAGAATCAATTGGACCAACTTCATCGATAGGACGACCCAATACATCCATAATACGACCTAGCGTACCAGTACCAACAGGTACAGTAATTTGTGAACCTGTCGATTTAAAAGCAGTACCACGTGCCAATCCATCAGAAGAACCCATTGCAATCGTACGGACAATCCCATCACCTAATTGCTGTTGAACTTCTAATGTTAAGCCTTTTTCAGCTTGCGATGTTTTATCATCAATAATCAATGCATCAAATACCTTAGGCATTTGATCACGTGGGAACTCAACGTCCACAACCGCGCCAATACATTGAACTACTTTTCCTACCACTGCTTGATTTGCTTTTGCCATCTTTTTTCCTAACTTAAATTTAGTCAGATACTTTTAAATATAAATAAATCGTTAACTAGAAATTGCCGCTGCGCCGCCAACAATCTCAGAAATTTCTTTTGTAATTGCTGCTTGTCTCGCTTTGTTATACACAAGCTTCAAGTCATCAATCACTGTCTTCGCATTATCAGATGCTGCCTTCATCGCTACCATCCTTGATGACTGCTCTGATGCCATGTTTTCTGCTACAGCACTGTAAATAAGTGACTCAATATAACGTGTCATTAATTCATCAATGACAGGTTCTGGTTCTGGCTCATAGATATAAGACCAATTACCTTCTGGGCTGCCTAGCTTCTCACCTGATAATGGTAGCAATTGCTCCATCACTGGTTCTTGCTTCATTGTATTAATGAATTTTGTGTAGCAAATATATAACTGATCGATTTCTCCAGATTCAAATGCATCTAGCATTACCTTAATCGAACCAATCAGCGTATCTAGATGCGGCACATCACCAAGACTAGTAACATTGGATTGAACGTCTGCACCAACACGGGTCATAAAGCTCAGTCCTTTATTACCAAAAGCGCTGACCTTGACCCCTTTACCTTCTTTATTCCAAGCTTCCATCTGGCTTACAGATAGTCTTAACATGTTGGTATTCAGACCACCACAAAGACCTTTGTCAGAACTCACCACAATCAAACCGACGTTTTTAACAACATCACGTTTAATTAAAAACGGATGTTTATACTCTGGTTGTGTATATGAAAGATGAGCCGCAACATTTCGAATTTTTTCAGCATAGGGTCTGGCTGCGTGCATTCTGTCTTGCGCTTTACGCATTTTAGACGCAGCAACCATTTCCATTGCTTTCGTGATTTTGCGGGTATTTTCTACCGACTTAATCTTGGTTCTAATCTCTTTACTACCAGCCATTTATCTTTGTCCTAATCGTTAGAGATTAATATGCGTTAGTTGCTTTAAAATCTTTGATCGCATCTTCCAGCGCTTTTTCATCGTCATCGCTTAGCGCTTTGTTTTTCTCGATAGTATCCATCAATTTTTTATACTTAGATTTCATGTGTCCATGCAATGCACTTTCAAATGATAAAACTTTTGCAGTTGGCACATCATCAAAATAACCTTTATTTGCAGCAAATAATGTCACCGCCATATTGGATACACTCAATGGTGAGTATTGTGATTGTTTCATCAACTCTGTAAACATACGACCACGATCCAATTGCTTACGTGTTTCTTCATCAAGATCAGAAGCAAATTGTGCAAAAGCAGCTAATTCACGGTATTGCGCAAGTGCTAAACGTACGCCACCACCAAGTTTTTTAATGACTTTAGTTTGTGCTGCACCCCCTACACGAGATACAGAAATACCTGCATTAATTGCAGGGCGAATACCTGCGTTGAACAAATCTGTTTCTAAGAAGATTTGACCATCAGTAATCGAAATCACGTTGGTTGGAACGAAAGCAGAAACGTCACCAGCTGCTGTTTCAATCACTGGCAGCGCGGTTAATGAACCTGTTTTGCCTTTTACTTTACCTTTTGTAAAGTTCTCTACGTACTCTTCATTAACGCGTGCTGCACGCTCTAGTAAACGTGAGTGAATATAGAACACATCACCAGGATATGCTTCACGGCCAGGTGGACGGCGTAATAGTAATGAAATTTGACGATATGCAACCGCTTGTTTTGATAAGTCATCATAAACGATCAAAGCATCTTCACCACGATCACGGAAGTACTCACCCATTGTACAACCTGCATAAGGTGCTAAGAATTGTAGTGCTGCTGAGTCTGAAGCAGTTGCCGCAACAACAATGGTGTATTCCATTGCACCGTTTTCTTCAAGTTTACGAACCACGTTTGCAATCGTTGAAGCTTTTTGACCAATCGCAACATAAACACAGGTCATGTTTTGGCCTTTTTGGTTAATAATCGCATCAAC
>CAXIBZ010000105.1:0-6293 GCA_964022105.1 uncultured Methylophilaceae bacterium | reverse complement strand
GCAAGAACAAACCGAGTGAGACAAGCACCAGCCGCTTTGCTATAATCCGCCACAGGCGCCCGTAGCTCAGTTGGATAGAGTGTTGGTTTCCGAAGCCAAAGGTCGTGGGTTCGACTCCCGCCGGGCGCACCAATAATTATGAGCTACTCATCTTTATAGATTTGTATACTCAACACCAATGTTGAAATATCGTCGATACCACCAACACTTATTCTTAAAAAAATATATTTAACCCAATAAAATCAATGTGTTAATTACAGTCATTTGTAGGTATGCTTTTTGCAGTACTTCTAGTATCGATACAAACGAAATAGGTATGTCAAATGAGAAGTGATAAAACAATCTACTTTAATCAACTTAAAGCCGCTACTTTATTGGCACTTTTTGCTCTAAATAGCCATGCTGCTCCAGCAGGTTCAGAATTGCCGACAAATGGCAAAGTAGTTGTCGGTACAGGCACTATCAGCCAATCAGGCAATGTCATGACCATTAACCAAAATACCGATCTAATGGCAATTAACTGGAAAACATTTAATGTTGGTTCAGATAGTACTGTTAATTTTGTACAACCAAACAGTTATTCAGTAGCATTAAATCGCGTGCTTGGTAGCGATGTTTCAGTTATTCAAGGCAAAATCAATGCAAACGGCTATATTGCACTAGTCAATCCTAATGGCTTTTTATTTACACCCCCAGCGCAGGTGAATGTTGGCGGATTAATTGCCTCAACGTTAAACATTTCAAATAAAAACTTTATTAATGGCAACTACACTGTCAGTGGCACAAGCAGCAATGCTGTGATTAATCAAGGCAACATCACTGCTTTTGATGGTGGCACTGTTATGCTGATTGCTGCGAAAGTAAAAAATGAGGGAACAATTGTTGCTAATAGAGGCAATGTGTCCTTTGCTGCAGGTTCTAGAGTGACGTTAGATTTTGGCGGCCCTGTTAAAGTGCAAGTGACAAAAAGTGCGGTAGACGCACTTATTGAAAATGGTGGCGCAGTGAGAGCAGATGGTGGTGTCGTTTATTTTACCGCTAGTGCCGCAAATGCAATTACCACGACCGTCATCAACAACACTGGTGTCATCGAAGCAAAAACATTATCAACAGGCGAAAAAGGTGAAATTCATCTACTAGGTGATAATACAAATGATCGTATTATTGTTGGTGGCAAATTGGATGTTGGTGCCCCCAATGGTGGTGATGAAGGTAGCATCACAATTGATGCTGCCAACGTCGAATACACAAACAATGCAATCATTACATTATCCGCAATGAATACTATTGCTGAGAATGCTGAAAAAGCAGTTATTGCAGCACAATCATCATTGGAAAAAGCAGAACAACCTGTTAATAATGCGAAAGCTAAAGCACAAAAAATGATCGAAAATGCTGAAAAAGCTGCTAAAAAAGCTGAATTAGCAGCCGAAAAAGCAAGAGCAAATGCTGAAGCTAAAGCTGAAATAGCGAGCAAGGACCCAACCAACAGCAAAAAAGCGGCAGCCGCAACAAAAGCAGCAAAAAATGCTGACAATAAAGAAAAAATAGCAGTGAGCAAAAAGGATAATATTGCTAAAGTTACGGAAAAAACGAAGACACTCATTACAAACGCTGAGAAAAAAGCTGCATCTAAAATTGCTAAAGCTAAAGCTGCCAAAACTGCTGTAGAGACTAAAGCGATAGCTGCACGCGCTAAAGCGGATGCTCTAGCTAACCCTCCAAAAGTACCGACAGTATTGACTGATGGCAATAATTCAGTTGATGACGATACGACTAATGCCAAAACAGATGCACAGAGATCACTATTTGGACGTCAGTTAGCTGCATCACAAACAAGTATTAAAATCCAAAGCATTGAGGATGCACCTACTGCAGCAGGTGGAAATGAAGACGAGGGCAGTGCAGAAAATGGTAATGAAGTCGTTATTAACTATCTAGGTGATGGCATCAACTTACCTGAGTAATTTATTTTAAAACCACATGACGCTTGCAATCGCTTTTTAAATCCTGTAAAAAAGCTTTGCAAGCGTAATCTTACGCGCGACATAAACATAAACCAGAATGCGTAACGAATAACATGAACCCTCAAAAATCACTCCGTCCTGCGCTTTTAACGTTAGCAAGCGCTTTTTTCTTCACATCAGCTTTAGCTTTTGCAGGCGGAGCAATTCAACCAGATGCTGGCCGTACGATACAAGAAATTGCGCCTCCGCCTACTCCGCCAAAACCCAGTGTAGACATCAACATAAAAGCCCCAGATGTCAGCACAAGCGAGACAGGTGGTGTCACAGTAGTCGTTAAAAAGGTTTTGATCGAAGGTAACACTGTTTTTGATAATGAAACACTCCTCAATGTTTTAGGTGATATAACAGGTAAATCTTATGACTTGGCTGGATTAAAGCAACTCGCTAATCAAATCACTACCTATTACCGTAACCAAGGTTATCCATTTGCACGCGCAATTATTCCCGCACAGGCCATGCAGGATGGTCTAGTAAAGATTGAGGTGATTGAAGGTCGCTACAACGGTTCAATTAAAGTATTTGGTGATGACAAACTGGTTGATGGTGGTCAAAAATTTCTGAACGACCTTAAACAAGGCGATGTGATTGAAAATAAAAAGCTCGAACGGGCAATGTTAATCCTATCCGATCAACCAGGTTTCTCAATATCGCCGCTCATGAGCCCTGGCGATGAAGTTGGTACAGCAAACTTAGAAGTGAACTTAATCCGTGAACCAAAATACGGCGGACAAATTGGTTTAGACAATTTTGGTAACAGATTTACTGGACGAGCACGTATGCATGCGAATTTATTCGCTAACAGTCAATTTTTATTCGGCGACCAATTATTGCTTAACACCCTATATACGGAAGAAGATTTATGGTCAGGGGCGTTAAGCTATAGTTTGCCTATCGGTGGCTCTGGTTTACGCGCTAGGGTTGGCTATGCCCATACATATTATGAGCTGGGTAAGGATTTCAAACCGCTCGATGCTAACGGCACGGCCAAAGTAACAACGGCAGAACTCAGCTACCCAATACTTCGCTCCCAAGCAGCAAATATCATTATTGCTGCAACATATCAGTATAAAAAGCTTAACGATCGTCAAGATGCCGTTAACGCAAGTACCAACAAACATAGCAACAGCATACCGATTAGCTTAAATTTCGATTTACAAGATCAGCTATGGGGCGGGGGCGTTACTTACGGTGCCATATCATGGACGCATGGCGATTTAAATTTAGATAGTACTTTATCTACGCAAGACCGTATAACAGCGAAAACCGAAGGCAGCTTTGATAAATTCAATCTAGATATAGCCAGAATTCAGGCACTACCTGCTAATTTCTCCTTTTATGGTTCACTCGCTGCACAGGCCACATTAGATAATCTAGATTCATCTGAAAAATTTGGCTTAGGTGGTATTAATGGTGTTCGCGCCTACCCAAGTGGTGAAGGTTTTGGTGATGAAGGCTACCTTGCTAGATTGGAGCTACGCTATGCGCTAAAACAATTTACGCCTTATGCTTTTTACGATGCAGGTAGTGTAAGAATTAATCATGACCGCTTTGATACGAGTAAAAACCGTCGCAGCATCTCTGGCACTGGGCTAGGCTTAAGATACGACTCTGCGCATTGGGCTGTGGATGGTAGTGTCGCTTGGCAAGGTGCTGGCGGTGACCCAACATCTGACACCAAGGATCATAATCCAATGTATTGGCTGGGTGGACAATACAAATTTTAGCTTTAGCTCCCTGTAAAGGGAATTAAAAAAGGGCACCATGTGCCCTTTTTGCGTTGTAGCCTGTTTTAAGTCTTTTGTTAGTACGGCAATATCAACAGATAATGGTCAATGACCAATGCTAAAAATATCAACATCAAATATAAAATAGAATACTTAAATGTCGTTTTAGATAATGCATCAGAATATTGTCTATACAGTTTAACTGCATAATAAACGAATATACCGTTTAATATTATTGTTGATATCAGATAAATCATACCACTCATTCGCATCGCAAAAGGTATCAAAGTAACTGCAACCAGAATAATGGTGTAAAGCAAAATATGCAGCCTTGTAAACATTTCTCCATGCGTCACTGGCAGCATTGGCAAACCTGATTTTGCGTATTCATCCCGTCTATAAAGTGCCAATGCCCAGAAATGTGGTGGTGTCCATGCAAAAATAATTAACACTAACAACCAGGCCTCTGCCGAGACAGTCCCAGTCACTGCTGCCCAGCCTAACGCTGGTGGCATTGCCCCAGATAAACCACCAATCACGATATTAAGTGGTGTTGCTGGCTTTAAGAAAACAGTATAGATCACCGCGTAGCCAACAAAAGTTGCAAAAGTCAGGATCATGGTCAGCGGATTCACGAAGTAATACAAAATTGCCAAGCCAATTAAAGCAACTACACTCGCGAATATAAAAGTCTGCTTTGAATTCACTTGGCCCGTGGGCAATGGGCGAGCTCTTGTACGCGCCATCTTTGCGTCAATCTTTTGTTCGACCAAGTGGTTAAATGCAGCTGCTGCACCGGAGGCCATCGCAATACCAATTGTTGCTGGAATCAAAATTTGCAGTGGCACCATGCCTGGTGTAGCGAGAAACATACCGATGATTGCGGTAAAGACAATTAACGCTGTCACTCGTGGCTTGCATAAGGTGAAGAAGCTATTAATATCAGCCTTTGTCCCAAACGGGTTCATCCCTGTAGTTGCACTCATTGGTTAACCTTTAAATTAAATACCTTGCGTTAGTACTAGCGGCCTAACTCTGTAATCTTGGAGTTTATCATAATCACAGTCATCAAGAGTAATGCTGCGCCCATGTTATGCGCAACTGCAAGTACGATTGGCAAATGTAATACTAAATTAGCTACACCTAAACCAATTTGTATCACTAGTAGCAGCAACATCACTACAGCAAAGCCTTTTAAGTGCGGTTGTTTCATCAAGCGAATACCCAGCAAACCTAGATAGATGAAAGTAACTAACGCACCAATGCGATGTATCCATTGAATAGCGACATACGCTGGCAAGCCTAGTGGCTCTCCCACCCTATTCTCGCCAAGCTCTCGAAACCAATGGAATGCATTACTGAAATCCATCTCTGGCACCCAGGCACCATGACAAGTCGGGAAATCTGTGCAAGCCAAGGCAGCGTAATTCGTGCTGGTCCAACCACCTAAAAAGATTTGCATAAATAAAATCACAATGGCAAATCTTGTAAAAAATCTTGCAGCTGTTGAAGTGAGATAGTTTGCAGAAGACACACCCCAGTGTCGATGCGCAGTCCACGTTAATATGGCCAAAGTCGTCATACCACCCATCAAATGCATGGTAACAATGGCTGGCTTCAGTAACATGGTAACTGTCCACATCCCAAGCATTGCCTGAAAACCTACGATACCAAGTAATGCTGTTGGCAACCAAGGTGAAACCTTGATCTGATTTCTTTCTCGCCATGCCTGTATAAACAATGCCAACACGAACAAGCCTAAAATACCCGCTAGATAACGGTGTATCATTTCTTTCCACGCTTTAGCATGTTCTACTGGTGACTCTGGGTAAGTTGCATGCGCATGCGCCAGCGCTTCATTACTTTGTGGCACAGTTAATGTCCCATAACAACCGGGCCAATCAGGACAACCTAGCCCTGCGTCTGACAAGCGCACATACGCGCCTAACACAACGACACATAACGTTAAAATTGTTGCAATATAAGCTAGCTTCTTAAACACTTTATCCACCCCAAGAATTTTTTAATAGTTTCATCATATCTTTGCGTAAGCCTTTAGGTTCGACCTGCCCAGAATAAGACATCATCAAGTTATGCATTGGATCCACCAAATAAATGCTTCCCTCAGTAGCAACTTCATCAAACTTGGTCACAAACTCTTTTTGTGCTAAATCATTCGCAGGCAAAACAATTAGGGCTGGAAATTTTGTTTGTAATTCTTGCATGCGTGCAGCGTCGTAATCATTCTTTAGAATTAGAATCCGTTGTACACGGTCTTCTTCTTTATATAATGAGCGATGAACCCTATTCAACTTATCAACATTCTCTTCGCAAGCTAGATCACAGCTTGCAGAGTCAATCATCACAATACTCCAAATTTTGTTCCACTGCGTGTCAGCAAAAGGCTTGCCATTGATATCCGTAAAGGCAGGAATTGTTAACTCAACTACAGGTGCAACAAGTTGACCAAAACTTTTACCTCCAGGTCTTACATTCAATAAATGTAAAGTAGACGCAATTGTAAACGGTAATATAAAAACAA
>CAXIBZ010000104.1:0-6305 GCA_964022105.1 uncultured Methylophilaceae bacterium | reverse complement strand
CGCCCGCCTCAGCCGCGTTGATGATGTCATCCGCGGTGATGTTCGCATCTAAGGTGATCGTTGGAATAGGAGTAATTGCATCATAGGTAATTGTACGACTAGCCTGTGTCGCTGTATTGCCAGCAATATCACTTACATCAGCAGTGACAGTCTCGATTGAATCGAATGCCTGTATGTCAATAACTGGGATACTTACACTCCAGCTTCCAGAAGATACAATGCCTGTATATGTATTCCCATTAACTGTAACAGTAACAATCTGACCATCTTCTACATTAAAAGTAGTACCAGTTATTAGAACAGGACTGTCATCTTCAGCATTATTAATGATGTCATCACCAGCAATTACATTGATACTGAGCGCAGGAGAAGTTGTATTAACAGTATATGATTGAGCGAAGAAAGCACTACCAGGGTTACCCGCCGCATCGGTGGTCGTAACGCTCACATCAATAGTGGTGTCAGGATCTGCCGCTAACTCTGCACCTGGTACATTGATGCTGAAATTGCCACCTGCATCAACCGTTCCTGTATAAAGATTGCCGTTTACAGTTAAAGTTACGGTGTCCCCAGCATTAAACTCACCACCAACAACTCCAGTTACAGCAATAGGTCCACCCGCTTCTGCTGCATTGATGATGTTATCTGCTGTAACAGGATCAACACTGATCGTTGGAACTGGTGGAGTAGTATCAACAATATAGAGATGCGCAATAGTGCTAGTACCAATATTACCTGCCGCATCGGCGGTCGTAATGCTCACCTCAACTGTGCTATCTGGATCAGCTGATAACTCCACGCCTGGTACATTGATGCTGAAGTTGCCGCCCGCATCCACCGTACCAGTGAAGGTGTTGCCGTTCACCGTTAAAGTTACCGTATCACCTGCATTAAATTCACCGCCAACCGTGCCTGTCAACGCAACTGCGCCAGCTGCCTCTGCCGCATTGAGGATGTTGTCCGATGTAACAGCATTAATACTGATTGTTGGGACCGGTGCTGTAGTATCAACTAACCCACCACCTGTAGAACCACCTAGAGCTAAACCTCCTGCAGAAAGAAAATCATTCTGTTCAGAAAATAAAGGCTGAATTCCATTGCCACCAAGTTGCGTCGAAGCAAAGCTATATGACAATGAGTTTGAAATACCTTCTATAATTCTCGACAGGCTTTCAAAGTTGAATCCGTAAGCAGTCACAGCGCCGCCATCTAGACCAGCTGCAGTTTCTTCTAATACCTCACTAATATCACGACCTTCATTGATTGCCGTAATAACAGCTTGTATGGTTGCTTGATCGACGGCACTATCACCAGAGCTTGCTGGTACTGCATCAACTAACTCATCAGTGATTTTAATTGTTTGTTCAGCAAATATAGCTATCGGCTTACCATTAACCAACTCCAGTTCGACAATAACGCCTTCTGGGGTAATGATGGTGTCACCTGTTTTTACGCCATCATTTAATTGCAAGATTCTTTTTACACCGCCATCAGAAATAACAATGACTTTATCAACTGCGTCCGGTGCGCCATTAATTGAAACTACAGTACCAAGAGTTGCCATAATGCTTCCTAAATTTGATTTAAGGGCATATAAATACCCGTACAGTAGCAATTAAATCGGTTTTTTTACTTGATGTATATTGTCCTGAAGGACAATATTGATGTATGTTGCCAGCAGAGGATTGAAGGCATATGTAGCTGCTAAGCTACATATTCAAGTTTTTTTTTAAGATTACCTTTTTCAACTTGATGTAAGCTTTCTTGCTTGGGATGCAATTTTTTTACCTCAGCACTAATACCACTTTTAGCACTCTCTCCATTTTGATTAAGGATTAATGCGAGCTGCAGTCTATCCTTAACCCCGAGCTTTTCAAGTGACGAAGATATATGTGCTTTAACTGTGCGCTCAGTAATATTGAGCAAACGTGCAATTTCTTTATTACTACAGCCTTTAGCTGCTTCTAGTGCCACTTGTTTTTCACGGTTAGTCAGCAGATCTAATGCCTTCTCAACGTTGGTTGAAGTAGTATGAATGACTTCTTTTGTTGCACCGATTAATGTTTTCAGCAAATCATTGCCCAACCATACTCCACCGTGCATTACCACTGTTTTAAGTTCTTTGAGCATACTTGGGGCACTGTAAGCATGACAATATCCAACTGCGCCTCGACGCATAACAGTTAAAGCATCTAGCTGATTTGGAGTATTCGCTAATACCACGACTTTGGAGGCTTTGAATTTCTTCTCAATACTCGTCAGGATGTTTTCAAGCCAACTCACATTATTTGCATTAGCATGCACCCAAAAAACAACAGGCTCGCTCACTGGAACCGTAACCAAAGACGCTGACACCAGTGCCTTTGGAAAAGCTTGTTTCCAGTTATCTAGCATATTGCCATTGGGGCATAAAAATATATCGCGCATTACCTCTCCGTGAAAGCGTATGATTTCGCCTTTAATACAGGCTTGAGTAAATAGGAAAGCACTGATTTTTTACCAGTAATAATATCGACTTGTGCCACCATACCAGGAATGATAGGAAGATTTTCCCCCAAGCTTGGTTTTAAAGTCTGCACTTTGACAATGTAAAAAGCATTTCCTTTCTCATCTACTATAGAATCGGCAGCAACACTGATAACTTTAGCTTCCATCGTTCCATATATGGTGTAATCATAAGCAGTTAGCTTCACAGCAGCAGCTTGGTTAAGACTCACAAAAGCAATATCTCTAGGTTGTATTTTTGTTTCGAGCACAAGCGTATCATCTGTAGGCACTAGTTCTAACACTTCTTTACCTGGCTGTATCACACCGCCAACTGTGTTATAGAACAAACGACTGACTGTACCGTTTACTGGTGATTTAAGGACCGATTGCTGCACTTTATCATCGAGTGCCACTTGTGCTTCAATCAAGCCATTCAGCTTAGCTGTCGTTTCCGACAACTCTGTTCGGACCTTGTTCCGAAAAGCTGATTCAATTTCTTTAATCTTTCTTTCTGCTTCAGCAATGGCTGACTTAACCCGCCCAACCTGTTCACGCGCTTGGTTACGCTCACCGCGAAGTTTTGCGACATCCCGCTCTAATCGTAACAAATCTACATCAGAGACTGCACCGCTCTCTCTTAAAGGTTTGGTCACTTCAAGTTCTTGATTCGTCAAATCCAAACCTCTTGACGCCTGTTCAAGTCTCGCATAAGTTTCTGCTAACTCTCTTTGGCGCTGCTTAACTTGCTCGGTAGCAATTGCTACTTGAGATGCCAGTTCTGCTTTGCTTGAAGCGTAAAGCGCATATTCTTGTGTATATAGTTCTGGGGCTTCTTTTTTGATCTCTTCATCCTGAATATATTCACTTCCTGACGCCAATGCTCTAAGTCTTGATTGCCTTGCGAGTAATGACAAATATTGTGAGCGATTTTCACGTAGTGATGAAACTGCTCGTGTTTGGTCAATTTTGACTAATGGTTGACCTTTTGTCACAGTTTCACCTTCATGGACCAGTAATTGCGACACAATGCCGCCATCATAAGACTGCACAATTTGCACTTGCTGCGATGGGATAACTCGACCTTCCCCACGCGTTATTTCGTCAATCTTTGTATAGCCAGCCCAAGCAATCAACAAGCCTAAAATAATCACCATCCAATATAGAATTTTTTTTGCCCGTAAAGGCGCTTGCTCTAAAATCGCAAACTCAGCATCTTCAGCCCATGCACGTTCTTCTGCTGTCGAGCTAGGAGCCCATCTTTCAAGTAAGTAATGTACAGGTTTAGTCAGCCAAGTCCTTGCCAAAAAGAAGTTATGCACCTTACCTAAAATGCTGAACAGTTTTTGACTCATTATGCCTTACCTACTTTCCCAGTGCGTAAGGCTTCAATTACCTGTGCTTTTGCACCATCCGCTACAACTTTGCCATTATCAATAACAATAATCCTATCCACTAAATCAAACAAAGATGAGCGGTGTGTAATGACAATCATCGTTTTGCCCAGCGTAGTTTCTTTCAATTGCGCTTTAACGAAATCTTCTCCAGAGTGATCCATAGCGCTTGTTGGCTCATCGAGTAGAATAATCGACGGGTTATTAATCATCGCTCTTGCAATGCCAACGCCTTGACGCTGACCACCCGATAACGTTTCTCCACGCTCTCCGATAGACATATCAAAGCCGTTAGGGTGCATATTAATAAACTCTGCGATGCCACCGATACGTGCTGCATTTAGCACTTGCTCATCATCTGCATGGGGCGCTGCGATTGCAATATTGTCTCGCATCGACCCATAGAACAAATTGGTGTCTTGTTGAACATATCCAATACTACGTCTAAGCTCGGCAGGATCAATTTGTCGCGAATCAATTCCATCAATTAAAATAGCGCCACTCGTTGGCTGATAAAGGCCTAATATCAATTTCTGCAATGTTGTTTTACCAGAGCCCATGCGGCCTAAAATAACAACATGCTCCCCAGCGCGTATTTTGAAAGACACATTTTTCAGTGCACTAACCTCAGTACCTGGATAATTAAAGCTCACCTCACGAAACTCTATATCTCCTTGGAAAGCACTCCGCGATAAAAAGCTGGTTTCATCAGGACGCTCAACTGGTCGACTCATGACATCATCCAATGAAGTCAGTGCAGTTGTCGCGTTATGATATTGCGTCATCAATCCAGCCGATTGTGATATTGGCGCTAAAGCACGACCAGCCAACATCGTGCATGCTATCAAGCCACCCATTGTCAAATCGCCTTCAATGACTAAATATACACCCAACAAAACTGAAAATACGTTAACCAACTGTGAAATACCATTTGCACCATTGGTAATAGATGCGGAAAGCAACTTTAACTTTGCACTTACTTGCATCAAAAAATGGGCGCTTTGCTCCCATTGCCTTTGCATACGACCTTCAATGCCAAGCGCCTTAATTGTCTCCAGACCAACCAAGCTTTCAATAAGCGTAGCATTCCTGATTGCACTGGCTCTAAACATTGACTCTGAATGTTCCTGCATTTTAGTTTGCACACTAAATGAATAAATAAGTAACACAAAGCCACCAACGACAACAGGAATGACCATATAAGGTGAAATCCAAGCAATCACTAGAATAAAGATAAGTGCAAATGGAATGTCAATCAAAGTTGTAATGGTCGCAGAGGTAATAAAGTCTCTAACCGTTTCAAAGGCTCTTAAGTTAGATGCAAAGGAACCTGCAGAGCTTGGGCGCAACTCCAAACGTGTTCCCAGCACCTTCTCCATGATACTAGCAGTTAACTTAACATCAATCCGTTGACTAGCCCAATCTAAGAAATAAGCTCGCATCGTTCTTAAGGCAATGTCTGCAAAGACGATTAAAGCAATACCAACCACCATTACCCATAGCGTTTCTACAGAACGATTGGGCACGATACGATCATAAACATTCATCGTGAATAAAGGCATCGCAAGCGCAAACATGTTGATCAAAAATGCGGCAAGCATAATGTCACGATAAATGCGCTTGTTTTCTGAGAGCACGCCCCAGAACCAATGTTTATGGCGACTACTTTTTACATCAGGAGCGCGCTTGTCAAAAATGAATTTAGGCTTAGTAACAATTAGGTAGCCAGAAAACCGCTTACTAAGCTCATCCGATGGAATTGACACCTCTGCGTCACCCAACTCAGGAAAAATAATTCTTGCATGTGTCTTGTTGTCATCCCAGCCAAGAAACAAGCATGCTTCTTCATCCTTAAGCAATAAAATTGCAGGTGTAAACTCGCTGTGAATTTGTTTTAATGGTTTTTTGAGTACGCTACTTACAAGGTTCGCTCTCTCTGCTGCGCGTTTGATTAAGCTCGGGGTGATACGCCCATTGTGCAATGGCAAGCCAGCTGCTAGCGCATCTTTAGATATCGCTATGCCATGCATACGACATGATATCTGCAGACAGCTCAATAAGCTATCTGCGTCATCACCTCGTAATGCTTCTAGCGTATCAACTGTTTTACTCGCTTCGTTTAGATTCATGCTCGAGTTTTCATGTGCAAAGTAATACTTTAAATGATTAATTCCATTATTTACAATATATTACGCTATATTTTAAATCTAATTTCTGAAATTAAGACCTAAAACACACACTTATTCAACGTTTTGGCTATAAAGAAAACGATTATTGAAAATTGATACGTGCCTAGCATTTAAAGCAACATCATCGGAAACAAGCACAAAAATTTCTAAACAGCTAGGCTGACATGGAGATTGGAGGCGCGAGCCGGAATCGAACCGGCGTCTACGGCTTTGCAGGCCGCTGCATAACCACTTTGCT
>CAXIBZ010000103.1:0-6310 GCA_964022105.1 uncultured Methylophilaceae bacterium | reverse complement strand
AACGTAATAAATAATCCAAGCCAACAAACTCCCTTTTTGAATCACGCACCATCAGCTCAATATGTCTTGTTTCAGCACCCTCAAATTTTTCTCGCGCTATACTTTCCAAGAACTGGATGGTTTTATCTATTCGCGCTAACAATTCCTCAAAAGTCGCTTCATTGTCTTCGTAGCTTGGCACATCCAAACTAGCCAAACGTGCGCCAGCACCTTTACTCATGTCTGTTGCAATTTGCACTTGTCGAGTGAGCGGGTACATGTCGGGCGCTAATCGACCATTTAAATAGACACTATGGTCTATCTTACGTGCATCGGCATTTCGCTTACCTACTTTGAGGATATGCGCCAAGTTGTTCAAAGCTAACACCATTGGAGGAATCGTAATCTCATACATACTGACCATTCACTTGATCTCCTACATTATTTAAACAATTTTGCTTTAATGCGCTTAAATGCTTGCGTTAAAACATTCCCATCTAGTTTGTAATGTTTATGTAGTGCTTTTTTAACTTCCCATTTGACTGATAGTCCTTCTGGGAACGTGACCAAATCACCTGCACCAAAACTCACTGGCACGCCTGACTTACCATGGCTATCAACAGGAGTGACCACACACTCACCTGCAATAATATAAGCAATTTCTTGCTCTGGAAAGTGCCAGTCAAATACTGAAACTTCCTTCTGCCAGGTTGGCCATTTGCTTACGTTTAGCTGATCCAGCTCATCTTGTGATGCTTTACTAACAGTGATATTGCTCATGTATGTCCTTGTAATAATAAAATAATAGTCCGATAAGCAACTATTCTAGCTTACTTAATGTAGTTGCTGTAACTCTAGCTCTCTTAGCTTCGGTGCTTTTTTGGCGGTAATACCAACCACAGCTAATGTCATCAAGCCCCCAAAAATGACTGAGGGAACGATACCCATTAACCGGGCTGTGACCCCTGATTCAAATGCACCCACTTCATTGGATGAACCAATAAAAATACCATTAATCGCAGATACTCTGCCTCGCATTAAATCAGGCGTTGCGAGCTGCATAATCGTGCTACGCAATACAACAGAAACACCATCTAAAGCACCTGCGACAGCCAATATACCCACAGATAACCAAAATGATTTACTCAAGGCAAACGCAATCATACAAATGCCAAACCCAGCGACAGCCGAAAGCAACCATTTTCCTGCATGCAAATTAATTGAATGCTTCGTTAACCATAAGCCCGTTAAAATTGCACCTGTTGCAGGGGCTGCCCGCAATATACCCAGGCCTTCTGGCCCTAATTGATAGATATCATGTACAAAAGCAGGCAATAGCGCAACGGCACCACCAAATAGCACGGCAAACATATCGAGCATTTGTGCACCTAATAGAATTTGGTTACCCCAAACAAACCGTAAACCTTCAGCAATACTTTTTAATACAGGTGGGCTTTCTTTTGCTGGAGGCTCATTTACCTTTAAATTAAACAAGGCAATCACTGCGCCAATACACAGAACACATGCCAAAGAGTAAGCTGCTGTTTTGTTCACAAAACCAACTAATATCCCGCCAATTGCTGGCCCGACAATCAAACCTATTTGAAAAAATGAACTGCCGACACTTGCTCCTCTGGCAAACGATGCTCTTGGAATGATAATCGCAAACAACGTGTTGTAACTAGGCGAGATAAAAGCTCGCGCTAGACCAGTTAAAGCAATCGCTCCATATATCCATATTGTGATATTGCCACCGAGGAACCCTCTGGCAACAGCTGCTAAGGTCAATGCACCAAAACCTAATAGTCCTGCTGCCAACATACCAAATGAACGCCTTGAGTAGTAATGATCAACGGCATGCCCTGCAAACAATGCACTAGAAAAATAGGGGATAACTTCAGCCAAGCCGATTAAACCTAGAGCTAGCGGATCATGCGTCACCTCATAAATATGCCATCCCGCCACAACAGCCATAATTTGGTATGCCAACACCATTTGCACTCGAAAAGCGAGTAGTTTGGTAAAAGCAAACTGATAACTGATGAATAGAAAGCTGCATGGCCGAGATTATAGTGACAAATAGTTTAGCCGAGTGTAACGAATTGTGATTGTGTAAAATACAAGTGTTAGCACGGTGAATAAAGCAGTCTGTATGCTTAGCATATCGATGAGCCGTCATTGACCTAGTGTGACTCTGCTGATATAGATTAGGCGTGCTAACTCTCACAATAACTAAATGAGCTAAAACCAATTGCGTTTATATTTAATCTTGTGCTGTTTATTATTAACAAGCTGCCAATTCACAGCACAACAGCGCACGCCCAAAACGATGCAACTTTACGTGACGGTGGATTGGGAAGGTCAATCGCTCCTTGATGAAAACATCATCGCCATGCAGCAATTCCGGCAAAAGTTTCCGTATATTCCCATCATGCAACTTATTAATCCAGCCTATTTTGTGAAGAGCCATGGCAATGAGCAACGGCTGACAAAAATCATTCAGTCTACATTCCTACCAGCAGATACTCAGGGCTTGCATGTACACCCATGGAAATCGTTAATGCAATATTGCGGCATTCAATATCAACATCAGTTCTCCTTTGCAGACATTGATGAAAACTGCAAAACAGGGGACTGTGGTTACACCGTGAGTTTGGAATTTGCCTACACTGAAGCGGAGCTTACCAAACTGATTGGCTGCAGCAATCAAATCTTGGTTGAAAATGGCTTCCATCGTCCAGTCCATTTTCGTGCTGGTGGTTGGCAGCTCGGACCAAAACTCATTGCAGCATTAGAAGCCAACAACTTTATTTGGGATAGCTCAATTATTGATGCCAACTTGTTGACCTCTCGCTGGCATGAGCAAAGCGGTATTGTGCAAATGTTAAAGCAATTACATCCAAGCGCTACGCCTTTAGACCAACCATATGCGCTCTCTAAGACCATAGTCGAATATCCAAACAACGCAGCGTTGGCTGATTACACAACGAGTAAGCAAATACTTACTTTATTTAACAAGCTTATTGCAGCCAATAAAAAAGTCATGGTACTAGGCTTTCATCAAGAAACTGCTTCCGATTTTCTCATTCATTTAGAGGAGGCAATACCGCAAATGGAAGCAATTGCCGAAGCTAACAACATCCAACTAAAATGGCTAAGTAAGTAATCACTCTATTCTAAGTAAAAATAATGACCGCTGATTTATTTAACCCACATCAAGAACCAATACTGATTGCTGATGGCGCAGCATATTTGCGAGGCTTTGCCTTATCAAGAGCCGTTACGATATGTCAGCTGTTGGATGCACATTTTAAATCCCACCCGCCACAACAAATGATGACGCCGATGGGACATAAAATGTCTGTTCGCACCACAAGCTTTGGTCAGCTTGGTTGGGTGGGCACCAAAAATGGCTACGGGTATGCCAAGGCAGATCCGATTACTCAGAAGCCCTATCCTGCGATGCCAACTATATTGTTGACGCTTGCTAGTGATGCCGCAGCTACAGCTGGTTATCGCAATTTTGTACCAGACACTTGCTTGGTTAACGTCTACGAAATTGGGTGCAAAATGGGCTTGCATCAAGATAAAGATGAACAAGATTTTAGCCAACCCATCGTTTCTGTTTCACTTGGATTACCTGTTACCTTTCAATTTGGTGGGCTATCACGCTCTAACCCGACAATAAAAATCCCATTAGTGCACGGCGATGTTGTGGTATGGGGAGGGGCAAGCAGGCGGTGCTTTCATGGTGTATTACCACTGAAAGCTGGTATACACCCAATACTTGGACAGCGACGAATCAACTTAACTTTTCGTAAAGCAGGTAAAATGTGATTTTTAATTTTTCTATATTCAATGCATGCTTGTTAATTTGGCAGAGGCCATTACCCTATTAAAGCAAGGTGAGATTGTCGCGATTCCCACAGAGACTGTTTATGGACTTGCTGCAGATGCACGCAACGAAGACGCTATTAAAAATATTTATTTAACGAAAGAAAGACCGGCAAACAATCCACTGATTGTTCATATCGCCAGTAGCGAGCAAGTCTTAGACTGGGCTGCAGAGTTTTCACCTTTAGCAAAAAAACTTGCAGATGCTTTCTGGCCAGGACCGTTGACTTTAGTACTGCCTGCTAAAGAAAATGTATCAATGATAGTCCGCGCAGGTGAACCTACTGTCGCGTTGCGAGTGCCAGCACACCCTGTCGCACGTGAATTACTATTACAAAGCAAACTGGGTCTTGCCGCACCATCGGCGAATAAATATACCCAATTAAGCCCAACGACTGCACAGCATGTATTAGAAAGTCTGGGAGAAAATATCGCAGTACTGGATGGTGGCGCCTGCAAAGTGGGTATCGAATCAACCATTGTTAGTGTGCTTGATAATCAATGGCAAATACTCCGATTAGGCATGATTTCAGCAAGTGAACTGGAAGCTGTAGCAGGAATACCTGCGCTTGAAAATCAAACTAACTTGCCCAAAGCACCAGGCCAGCATCGTTTACATTACTCGCCAAAAACACCTGTTAGACTGTTTGAATCTCGTAGTGCATTATTCGCTTTTGCAAAAACTCAACAAAATTGTGCTCTCTTAGTATTTAGCGACGCAGATTTCACCAATCATAAGACATATTACTTGTCTGACAACCCAATCATAGCCGCCGAAAAGTTATATGGCATACTGCACCAGATGGATGCTCTGAATGTATCATCTTTGCTCGTTGAGTTACCACCAAATAATGAACAGTGGCTTGCAATACGAGACCGCTTGCAAAGAGCATCAGAAAAACTTAACTAAAACTGCTTGAAATCAAAGACAAAAGAGAGTACTTTTGATAGTACTCAGTCGTGTACTTGGAGTACCTGATGGATAATAAGTACGGTTTAGGTAGCGCAAAAGTTGCTAATGTGCATCATGAAGCACATCACAAAGATGCGCCAGCGTTACACCCTGTAAAATGCAAGCATTGTGATCACCATGATTTAAGTTTCAGCCCTACCATGCAGGATCATATGTGTAATGGGTGTGGCGAATGGCAAAATGATGTGCCACAGGGCTATTCTACGGGTCGCAGTAGCGATTATTAGAACTGGCTATTGCACGCTAGTTTAATTTCTTCCACACACTTAACCCCAGCCAATGCAGCAGGATGGTCAGCCTGCATCGATAAAGCTTGCTGGTAGTAGCGTTTAGCCTGTGCATTATTACCCATCTTCTCAGCAGCGAGTCCTGCATAATAATAAGCTTCCACTGAATCACTTTCCTTCTCTATCCACTCATTAGCAATACTTTCAAGCGCTTGCCATTGTTGATATTTGAACGGTAGTACCACTCGCATAAAAAAGGGCCTTTTATCTTCTGGCGCGTCCCAAAAGGGCAGTTGATCTGTTTCCATTGAAGTTAGATCAGGCTGGTTTAACAGCGCTTTGACCCACTTAACGGGTATATTGTAGTAGTAGGCATGCTTGCCAGGACTTTTAAAAGTACTAATCCCTAACAGCTTGCCATTCGTATCGAATACAGGGCTACCACTCGCCCCCATCACAAATGAGGCATCAGTACGAATTATCACGCTATCCTCAAAAGGATAAAGTGCTTTTATTTTGCCTTCAGTATATTGCGGTTTTGGCGGTCCACCAGGGAAGCCAATAGAGAAAACATCTTGCTCATATTGCAAATGTTCAGAGTCACCCATCTCAACGGGCGTAAATTCAGCAAATTGAAATCGCAAGATACATAAATCATGCTTCCAATCAGCTTTTAGTGCGACTGGGACTAAGCCATCACCAAATTTAGTGACCTTAACGCCAACGCTGTTCGCTAACACATGGCAGTTGGTCGCAACCAAATCCTTGCCAATCGCAACTCCACTACCAACACCATGACCACCATTTTTAGTGGCTACATGCACCTTGACCACTGAAGACTTTAGTCGGTAGCTCAATTCATTACGTGTCTCTGCCAGCAGAGACTGATGCATCAGCATCAGCAATACAAACACAAGTGTTTTATGCATCATTAAACGCACCTTTCCATTTGAATTAGCCAACTGATGTACGTTAATTCATGTTATGTAAAGTGTAAAGTGACAAGTGTTACAAAAATAAATACGAATAATTTATCATTTTTTATTTGATTAGGGATGAAACAGACATTAAAGCCTTGTAGAATAGAGGTTTGTCCATTGAAAACTTTAAGAGCAGGAATCATGTTAATCAAATCTGAGGTTGTTGACTTAAACACACCAACGGGTGTTATGCGCACTTATATTCATCGCCCAGCTCATGATAAAAAAGTACCAGCTATTCTATTCTATTCTGAGAT
>CAXIBZ010000102.1:0-6322 GCA_964022105.1 uncultured Methylophilaceae bacterium | reverse complement strand
CTGCAAGAATCAATTAAAGAAAGTGAATTGGCGCTGAAATTTAACGATACAGATGTCAACCATGATGGCGTCATTACAGTTGATGAATATGCGATGTACCGTTCGAATAAAGAAACGAATATTAATTAATAACGATAAATTTTAGGTTTTGTGGCTTCCCCCCTGAAGGTCACAAATTACAAGGCTACCTGATCAAAAGTTGGGTAGCCTTTTTTTTATTTATACAGAGAACGGGTATGCAATTGGTTCATGGCATTGATAACCCTCAATACTAAAATCATCCATGGTTACCCATGTTTCAAGATCTTTTAATGTTTTAATATCAGGATTAATAATGAGCTTGGGCGAATCATAGGGTTTTCGTTTTAATTGCACATTTTTCATTAAATCCAACTGATCTTCATAAATATGCGCGTTCACAAGTTTATGATAAGCCTTACCTGCTTTTTTACCCGTTATTTGCGCCATGATTGCCAGCAAAAAATAAACCTGGACCATATTAAAGTTTAGCCCTAGCGGTACATCGCAACTGCGTTGTGTGCTATTGAGATAAAGCGTATCGCCAAGTAATGAAAAGTGATGGCTGTACATACAGGGCCGTAGACAGCCCATATGGAAAACGCCTGGATGGTAGAAAGTGAGTATTTCACCCCTATTATCTACTCCTGAACTTAAGTCATCGACGATTTTTTGAAGCAAATCAAGACTTCCCCCATCCGGCTTTGGGAAGTTTCTGGCAACTTTTCCGTAGATAAAGCCACAATCATCTTCTCCTTTTCGATATGGATTATTGAGCCATTCTTGATTAAGGTTTGCATTAGCATCCCATGTTTTCGTGCCGAGTTTTCTAAAGTCAGAAGCATTATCGTACCCGCGCAAATAACCAATCATTTCGGCAATGGCTGACTTATAGTAGCTTTTACGCGTGGTGACTAAAGGGAATTTTCCCGCTTCAACATCGTAGGTCAAATCTGCATTGATGACCGTCAAGCATCTTTTACCAGTTCGCTTGTTTTCTACCCATACGCCTTCATCTACGATGCGCTGACATAAGTCTAAATACTGCTTCATATGGACGCTCTAACCTATCTGGTTATTGTTATAGTGGTACCGATTGAGCAATAAACGCCTTAATATTATCGGCACCTGCTGCCATGACTGTGAATTTTTGTGGTAACGCTTCAATACCTTTAAGACTTTCTGGACGTGGCGGCTTTTCACCTAACGCTTCTACAATTGCATCCTCAAATTTTGCTGGTAATGCGGTCTCTAATACAATCATCGGGATGTTTTTTTCTTTGTACTCCAATGCCACCTTCAGTCCATCTGATGTATGCGTATCTATGATGACACCATACTTAGCATTAGTAGCACGTATCGTTTGCATGCGTGAAGTATGGTTGCTACTGCCAGACACAAAGCCAAATGTCTTCACTTTTTCTAGCATTTCATGAATATCAAATGCACCGCCTTTATCGATATGCGACCATAGCTCTCTGACCTTTTCTGCATCTTGATTAAACAAGTCATATATAAATCGTTCAAAATTTGACGCTTTACTTATATCCATCGAAGGGCTTGAGGTATGGTAGGTGTTGGCTGCTCCACGAGGGCGGTAAATACCTGTTTTAAAAAATTCATCCAGCACATCATTCTCATTGGTAGCTACAATCAATCTATTAATAGGCAGACCCATCATACGTGCGATATGTCCGGCGCAAACGTTCCCAAAGTTTCCAGAAGGCACGGAAAAATCTACCTTTTGATTATTTTCCTCTGTAGTCGCAAGATATCCTTTGAAGTAATACACTACCTGAGCAACAATGCGGCCCCAGTTGATAGAGTTAACGGCACCAATTTTGTATTTTGCTTTAAATTCAGCATCATTAGAAACGGCTTTTACCATATCCTGACAATCATCGAATACACCCTCAACTGCAATATTAAAGATGTTGTCATCCTGTAAACTAAACATTTGTGCTGTTTGAAAGCGACTCATTTTTTTGTGCGGCGATAACATAAACACGCGCACACCTTTTTTACCGCGCATTGCATACTCAGCCGCCGAACCCGTATCACCTGACGTTGCTCCTAGGATATTGGTTGTTTCACCTTTTTTATCCAAAACATACTCAAACAAATTACCAAGCAGCTGCATCGCCATGTCTTTGAAGGCTAATGTAGGCCCATCAGACAAAGACAACAAATATAAATTATCTTCTAATTTTAATGTAGGTGTAATGTCATTAGCTTGTTGGCCATCACGAGCAAAGCAGTAGACATCTGCACGGTATGTTTTATCTATAATTGCGCGCAAATCTGCTGTAGGGATATCATCTGCATCAATTAAACGAGAAAGAATTGCAAGAGCTAACTCTGCATAAGTCATGTTTCGCATTGCAGTTAAATCAGTGGAAGTAAATTTTGGGTAAGCTTCTGGCATATAGAGTCCGCCATCTGGTGCTAAGCCACCAAGCAAAACCTCACTAAAACTTAAAGCGGGCGACTGCCCACGGGTACTGATATATTTCATTACTTACCTAACGTTTCCATACGTATTTTAACGATCTCACCAACAACCGCTGGCAATGCTTCAATTTCTGTTATGGCTAGATTCATGTTTCTTTCAACTGTTTTGTGCGTCAAAATCACAATATCAGCTTCCTTTGTGCCAGTTGCAGGTTCTTTTTGAATCATGGCATCAATAGAGATTCTTATATCGGCTAAAATTTTAGTAATCGCTGCCATTACGCCTGGCTTATCTGTTGCCTTCAAGCGGATATAGAATGCAGTCTCAACCTCTTCTATCGGAATAACAGGCAAATCCTGCACATGCTCTGGCTGATAAGACAAGAATGGTGCACGGTGAGCAGTAGATACGTCCTTCAATCTAGCCACATCGACTAAATCTGCAATTACAGCACTTGCAGTCGGCTCTGCACCTGCGCCTGCGCCGTAATATAATGTTGGCCCAACTGCATCACCTTGTACAACAACTGCATTCATTGGACCATCAACATTTGCCACAAGACGCTTCTCAGGAATCAGCGTCGGATGGACGCGTAGCTCTATGCCTTTATCGGTACGCTTGCTTATGCCTAACAACTTAACGTTATAACCTAATTCTTCTGCATATTGAATATCAGTTTGTTGTAACTTTGTAATTCCTTCAGTGTAGGCCTCATCAAATTTTAAGGGGATCCCAAATGCTATGGCAGACATAATGACTAGCTTGTGCGCAGCATCTATACCTTCAACATCAAATGTTGGATCTGCTTCTGCATAACCTAAGCGCTGCGCTTCGCCAATCACATCCTGATAAGCTAGTCCCTTATCGCGCATTTCCGTCAAAATGTAATTAGTAGTGCCATTCAATATACCAGCAACCCATTCATTGCGGTTTGCTGTTAAGCCTTCTCGCAATGCTTTAATAATTGGAATACCGCCAGCAACTGCCGCCTCGAATGCAACCATGACATTCATTTTTTGGGCTGCTGAAAATATCTCATTGCCATGCACAGCAATAAGTGCTTTATTGGCTGTGACAACATGTTTTTTATTCTCAATTGCTTTTAATATAAGCTCTTTAGCAATGGTATAACCACCAATTAATTCAACGTCAGTCACATTAGCTTCACCGTTTGTTAACTCTTTGACGCGTACTGTATTCTTATCTGCGACCTGAATAACGTTGATATGGACGCCAGTACGACGCGTAATTTCTGCAGCATTCCGTTTCAATACGGTGTATGTGCCTCCGCCTACAGTGCCTAAACCTAAAATACCTACGTTAAGTTGTTTCAAACCTTCGCTCCATGTTTCATTCTATAATTCTTCAAAAACCTTGCTATACGATTTATCGCTATTGTTAAATCATCAACGTTTGGTAAAAATACGACCCTAAAATGGTCTGGGGTGCGCCAATTGAACCCTGTGCCTTGTACCAAGAGTACCTTTTCTTCTTCTAATAAGTCTAGTACAAATTGCTGGTCATTCTTAATTGGATATATTTCGGGATCTAACTTAGGAAACAAATACATTGCCGCCTTAGGCTTGAAACAGCTAACGCCAGGAATGGCGGTTAACATTTCATAAGCGAGATCACGTTGTTTACATAACCTACCATGAGGGGCGACCAAGTCATCAATACTCTGATAACCACCTAAAGAAGTTTGTATCGCTAGCTGCCCTGGCACATTACTGCACAAGCGCATTGATGCTAACATATTTAAACCTTCTATATACTCTTCTGCATGTGACTTATCACCCGAAACAATCATCCAGCCTGCACGATAGCCGCAAGCACGATAGTTTTTTGACAAACCATTAAACGTAACAAATAACACATCATCTGCTAGTGATGCCATTGATATATGCTCATTGCCATCATAAAGTACTTTGTCATATATCTCATCTGCAAAGATTACCAAACCATGATGTCGTGCAATATCAATGAGACCCAAAAGTGTTTCTTTTGGATATAACGCTCCAGTAGGATTGTTGGGGTTAATCACAACAATTGCACGTGTATTAGCATTAATTTTTGACTCAATATCTTGTAAATTCGGCAGCCATTCATTACCTTCGTCACATAAGTAATGTCTAGGCGTACCGCCAGCCAAGGTTGTAGCTGCCGTCCATAATGGATAGTCTGGTGCGGGAATTAACACCTGATCACCATTGTTGAGCAAGCCTTGCATAGCCATCACAATTAACTCTGACACCCCATTGCCGATAATAATATCGTCAACAGTAACGCCTGGAATATGTTTGCTTTGGGTATAGTGCATAATCGCTTTGCGTGGCTCGAATAAGCCTTGGCTTTCTGTATACACACCAGATTTGGTGATGTTGCGAATAACATCCTGTTGAATTTCTTCAGGAACTTCAAATCCGAACACACCGGGATTACCAATATTTAATTTGATAATCCGCTGACCTTCCTCTTCCATCTGACGGGCACGATCGAGCACAGGCCCGCGAATGTCATAACAAACATTGTCTAGCTTATTGGATTTCTTTAGTTTTGCTTTGGTGGTTGTATTCATATATGCAGTCGCATTATAACAATGCTGAAGAGGCTCATTAAAACAGCCAGTTATTAAAAGATGTTATCTTACCTTGTGAGTCCCTATACTAGCAATGGAGCGCTAGTGCTTAATTACTTATTTATATCAAAATTGCTTGATCATTATTTTGGTAAATCGTCTTATTAATATTAAGATACAAATGTTGAAGACAGTTAAACGACAGAAAACAAGCCACTATGAAATTACATCTCACACAAGCAGAGGACAATAACCTCATCACCGCCTACGGAAATGGTTTTATTGATGTCAATAAGATTCGTTATACAAAGCATCTTATTATTATGCCCAATCAACTAAACTTGAACTGGTCTGCCACTGACTTTGCAAGCTTAACCGTAAGTCAATTCGATGAACTACTAGCGCTAAACCCAGAAGTCATTTTACTCGGTACAGGTGATACGCATCAATTTATACGACCACAACTTATTGCTAAACTTACAAAGAACAATATTTCAGTTGAATGCATGACGACTCATGCCGCATGTAGAACCTATAATATATTAATGAGTGAAGGCCGTAATGTGGCTGCAGCATTATTAATCTCTAATACAGATTAAGTAAGCGTCTATTTAGGCGAAAAAGTTAATTGTAGGCCGTCGTCTGTTACGGTCATTTCTTTTGGCAAGTATTGTGTCCCTGCAAAATTCAACTCTTCTGGTTTCACTTTGTATAGCGTCATTCCATTTAACAAATCACCACCCAATTTACCAGCAAGTGCATTCAGCAAATCATTATATTGATCACTCGCTCCATCAAATGCAAACTGCTCAATTTTTGGCTCATCCAGCACTATCGCATTTGTAGCTGCATCAAATCGCAGCTTACCTGAAATATCCAACTCACCTGTGGCTGACTCGTTAAATAAGGCACTTGATAGTTTTGTATCTAACTTGGTGAGCATCCGTCCAGTGTCTTTATCAAACGTCACTATAGCGTTTGATAAATTAACATCAAAAACTTTGAGTAAGGAAATTGGTATAGCAAATTTTTCATTCAATTTCTGCTGAATTTCAACTTCCGAAACTTTCACCGTACGGTCGCCCAACACTGTAGCACAGCTGCAAACAGCTAAAAGAATGAAAACAGCAAGTAATTTATTCATATACTCCACTGATCTTTGCTATATTGTTCAATACGCTATAAGTTTTTGGTTGATAAAGTCAATGTTGCATTCGTTCCACCAAAACCAAAGCTATTGGACAAAGCCGTTTCAACCTTTACATTATCAATGC
>CAXIBZ010000101.1:0-6344 GCA_964022105.1 uncultured Methylophilaceae bacterium | reverse complement strand
GGACGATTTGGTTGGGTTTAATTTATCCCCTTTATTGTGGAAGAAAATTCGCCGTGGCCTCTCAGCAGGTCGAGTACAAAGCCCAGCATTGCGCCTAATTGTAGAACGCGAATTAGAAATTGAGGCGTTTAACAGTCAAGAGTATTGGAGCATTCATTTAGATGCGCTGAAGCATAACCATCGCTTTAGTGCCAAGCTAATTCAGCTAAATGGTGAAAAGGTAGAGCAATTTACCGTTACCAACCATGACCAACAAGCTGATATTGTCGGCAAGTTATTATTGGAAAGTGCTGGAAAAGCGACAGTAGCGCGCGTAGAGAAAAAGCAGCGCAAACGCAGCCCTGCTGCTCCGTTTACCACTTCTACATTACAACAAGAGTCTGTTCGTAAATTAGGATTTACCACCAGCCGCGCTATGCGTATAGCACAGCAACTATATGAAGGTATTGATGTCGGTAGTGGTACTGTGGGTTTAATCACCTATATGCGTACAGATGGCATTAGCCTGGCACAAGAAGCATTGATGCAGATTCGCGATTATGTAAAAAATAACTTCGATGCGAACTACGTACCCAAAACACCCAATGTTTATAAAAACAAATCAAAAAATGCACAAGAGGCGCACGAGGCTATTCGCCCAACGGATGTGACCCGTACACCAGCAAAAGTACGGCAATATTTGAATGATGAACAGTTTAAACTCTATGAAATGATTTGGAAACGCACCGTCGCCAGCCAGATGACGCCGGCAGTATTTGATGCAGTAAGCGTAGATTTGAGCATAGGCAAAGAAGACAATCTATTCCGTGCTAGTGGGCAAACACTCGTATTCCCAGGCTTTATTGGTGTGTACAAAGAAGGATCAGATACAGAAGAAGACGATGATGCAGAAGCTAAATTACCTGCACTAGAAGCGGGTGAAGTGTTGGATGTAGATAAAATTTACGGTGACCAACACTTCACTGAACCACCACCACGCTATGGTGAAGCGAGCTTGGTAAAAACATTGGAAGAATACGGCATTGGCCGTCCTTCTACTTATGCCAGCATTATCAGTACATTACAAGATCGCGAGTATGTTGTACTGGACAAAAAACGCTTTACACCAACCGATGTTGGCCGTGTGGTCAATAAATTCCTGACTGAACATTTTACCCAATACGTGGATTATGACTTTACTGCCAAACTGGAAAATGAGCTTGATGATATTGCAGAAGGTGATTTAGATTGGATTCCAGTCATGGATAAATTCTGGCAAGGATTTAACCAACAAGTGATGAGCAAGGCAGATGTTGAACGACCAGGTAATGAGCTGATTGATGAATACTGCCCGAAATGTGGCAAACAGTTACAAAAGCAGCTGAGCCGCTATGGTACTTTTATTGGTTGTACAGGCTACAACGACGAGCCAAAATGTGACTATAAACGTAGCTTAAATGGCGCAGCAGAATCTAATAGCACTGACCCAGTCGTATTAGGCAAAGATGATGCAACTGGTTATGACATCTACCTGATGGTGGGTCCTTACGGGCCTTATATTCAGCTTGGTATGCCAGTAGAAGGTGAAAAGAAAAAGCCTAAACGTGTCAGCATTCCTAAAAATATTAGCTATGCTGAAGTCAACTTGGATGTTGCACATCAGCTACTCTCGTTGCCTCGCGATTTAGGCCAGCATCCTGAAACAGGCAAAAAAATTGTGGCGAATATTGGTCGCTTTGGACCTTATGTGAATCATGATGGCAAATTTAAATCGATTCCAAAAACAGACAATGTCTTTACGATAGACCTTGCAGGTGCTGTCGCATTACTAGCGCAAGCCTATGCAGGCCCAGCACCATTGGCAGATTTAGGTGAGCATCCCTCTGGTGAAGGACGTGTTGAGGTGTTCGATGGGCGTTATGGCCCATACGTCCAGCATAAAAAAGTGCGTGCGACATTGCCCAAGAGCGTGAAGCCAGAAGAGGTTACCATGGATGAGGCTCTCGCATTGCTTGCGGAAAAAGAGGCTAAGGGCACGACTAAAAGAACCACTGCCAAAAAAACGCCCGCTAAGAAAAAAGCAACCCCTAAAAAGACAACCACAAAGGTAAAGAAGGCTAGCGCCTAACAACATTACGGAGCACTGATAAACATAAAAAAAGCGAGCTAATCAGCTCGCTTTTTTTGAAGATACTCTATTTTAGTGTTGTTCCATATCTGATAACCACTGCTCATATCGCTCATCATAAATACTTTGCGACATCATGAGTTTTGGTTGCACCCCAGCACCTTCAGTTTCCACGCTTTCTACAATAACCTGTTGGTTATTTTGCTGTTGTTCTGGCAACTTCTCTGCTACTTGCACTGGCGCATCGTTATGATGTTGCTCAAGCCATTTACGAATCATGTTGGCATCACCAGTGCGTTTATTTGTGCCAGCTGCGTCCAATAAAACAATCATCAGCGGCTCGTTTGCGACGGTTGCCTGCATAACTAGGCAGCGCCCAGCCTCATTAATATAGCCAGTTTTCGATAGTCCTATATTCCACTCTCCTTTACGCACCAGAACATTGGTGTTTTTATACAGCAGTGGTCGCTTACGGCCAGCAATTGTTATTTCGTATTCTGTTGTGGTGGTGGACTGCCGGATAAATGGATATTGATATGCTGCTGCAACTAACTGATATAGATCGTGTGCGGTCGATTTGTTTTGTGGTGACAAACCTGTTGGCTCTGAAAATTGTGTGTGCATTAAACCTAAAGAAAGTGCCTTAGCATTCATCGCGCGGACAAAAGCAGATCGTCCACCGGGATAGTGACGTGAAAGTGCATAGGCTGCTCGGTTTTCAGAGGACATCAATGCCAATTTAAGCATATCATCTCGACTAAAGGTTGTACCTATGGGGAGCCTTGAGCCTGTGCCTTTAATGCGATCAAGATCTTCACCCGTGATAGTCACCATCTCGCTCATTGGCAAATCTGCATCTAACACGACCATCGCTGTCATGAGCTTGGTGATAGACGCGATTGGTAATTGTACTTCAGCGTTTTTAGAGAGTTTGATCTCGCCCGTATTTTGATTGACGACTAGCAGGCTATTCGATGAAAAATTCGGTTCGATACTGCCATCGTAATCTTCACCTAAGTCAATATCTTCTAGTTTTTCTTTATGTGAATTTGAAGGCTTGTAGTTTACTTTTTTGATGTATTTCTTTTTTGTACTGGATTGCGCACTTTTTTGCTTATCTGTCTTTGCGGACACAGATTGCACAGGCAAGAATGCTAGCGTTGCTACCATGACAAGCAGCACGTAATTTTTGAGCACTGATTTCACACAAAACCTTTTAAGTTAAAGCTGACTTATGAATTATGTTATTCACAAAAAATATACAAGTCAATAACTTATTGCCCTTTTGTAAAAAAAATATTAACTTTTGAAATGTTTGTTTCATTTTTCATACGCCATAAAGTCTCACATTATGAGAAAATACGAGCATTATTGATTGCAAAGATTACTAACAACATGACATCACCATCTGATCTGTTTTACACAAAAGAACATTTGTGGGTACTCAAGTCACCAGAAGGCGACTGGTTAGCTGGTATTACAGACTATGCGCAGGATTTACTCGGCGATATAGTTTATCTCGACCCGCCCAAAGTAGGTACCAACATTCAAAGTGCTAAACCATGTGGTATTGTGGAATCGGTTAAAACTGGCTCTGATTTGCACGCCCCAATGGATGGTGTTGTGACAGAGATTAATGAAAGCCTTGTCGATACGCCAGAAGAAATCAATGATCATCCATATAAGGCTTGGATTTTTAAATTTGAACCTGCTAACGCTAATGATACCGGCCACTTCCTGAGCGCAGATGCTTATGAAGCGCTTATTTCTGAAGATTAGTTTTCTGGCAGGACAAACTTAACTGTTAATAGTAACTGCTTTAGCTCAGCTGTAAGTTGCTCACGTAAGGTGTGCTCCATATCAGGTATAGTATTTGACAATATGGCTTGTATGTTTTCGTCTAGTACCGCTTGCACCTCTGGTAAATCTGCGTTTACTTGTGCCAGAAATTGCTCTCTGAGTTCTTGACTTTGAGCTGTCATTTGCTCTGCAAGCGCCACCCTGATTTCTTCGCTGGTTGCATTTAATAATGCGGCTTTTGCATCACTGAATGCTTGCCGCAGCTTGGTAAATGTCTCTCGCTGGATGGTGCCAACTTGCGTAAACATTAAATCAGTTTGTTCAACAGTACTTTCATCTACGCGTTGCTTGATGGTTTCCAGGGCGTTAGCCATTTCTTCTGCCAACATTTGCTGGTAATCAGCATGCAGCCTTTGCTGTTCTTCTTGAACTTTTTGCAAGAGTGCTTTTTCAGCTGCTTCACCCTCGATTTGCAAATAGCCATCTAGCGATTCAGTTAACTGCTTTTGATGAATATCAAGTATGTTTTTCTGTAATACACTTAGCTCAATGCGAAATGACTCTTCTGCGGAGGCTTGCACTGATTGCTGTATTGTTTGAAGTGAATCGGCTAAATCTTGTTTATGTTGCGCTAACATTTGCTGTTGGAACACCTGCAATTGTTGCGATAGTGACTCCTGAGCCTCAGTATTCACTTTTTCTAATTGCACCTCTAGTAGCGCCTGACTTTTTGCTAGTGCTACGGGCTGAAATTCTTGCATATGATTATCAAATGCCTGCGCTACACGCGCTTGTAAATCTGATTCTGCTGAGATAATGGCTGCTTCAGAAATTTGTGATAGCGATGCGTCAAATTTTGCACTTGCATCTACATGCATGTCGGCAAACTTATCGGTCAAATTGACTTGTGCAAGTCTGACACTTTCTTGATACATGCTGGGTAACTCAGTTTTAAGGTCGGCTTTTGTGCGATCGATAAAGTCTTGCGTGGAAGATAGTATCTCATTACGTGCCTTACCGATCTCGGCTTTCAGTTCGTCTAGTACATAGTCAGTAATTTCAGCCTCTAGCCTAGGCTTGATTTGTGAAATCACTTTTGCCAGCAAGTCATCAGTTATGACAACTGGCGAAGTAGCATCACTGCTCCTCGTGGACTTATTGGGGTTATATACTTCCGTCAGTACGGGTATCTTCTTCTCTGCCAAAACAATGTCTACCTAAATAATTTAAGATGATTACTCTTTAATGTAGCAAGTCTTTTTCTTCAAAATGTTTTATTTGATAACCTCTATCTCGATAAAACCTAAAGCGCTCCCTAGCCTGCTCTTTATCGAGATCATCCATCCCTACCAATTCAATTAACTGTCTAAAACGACTAAATACTGTTAATTGCTTCTGCGATAGGTTAATCAAAATATCATCATGGCACAACTCATTTTGTTGCCAATCAAAAACGACTGGCGTCTGCTTTGCCAGCTGAGCATCTATCTGCACATTTGGTAAAAAACTTGTTTTGTCATGCTCCCAAAGCACTTTGGCAAATGTTTGGGCTTGCGCTTCATTCTCCACTGTCACTGTCACTAAATTTTTTTTGACTAGTGCGCGTTGCACCAGCGCAAGCAAGGCAAGACCTTTATCCGTAATACTTGAGTAAAAAATGACTTGAGTCATGTTTACTACTAAGCGTTTTCAGCACGTTTTATCATAAATGTGGCTAACAGCGGCACAGGGCGCCCTGTTCCACCTTTTGCCTTCCCTGATTTCCATGCCGTACCAGCGATGTCCATGTGTGCCCAGTCATATTGCTTAGCAAAACGCGATAAAAAGCATGCTGCAGTAATACTGCCTGCTGGACGACCGCCGATATTAGCCATGTCGGCGAAGTTACTATCTAACTGAGACTGATAATCTTCCCAAAGTGGCATATGCCACGCACGGTCATGAGACGCTTTACCTGCGTCTAATAATTCTTGTGCAAGCGAGTCTTTATTACTATAGACCGCAGAGGCATGCTGACCTAACGCAATCACGCACGCCCCAGTTAGTGTCGCCACATCAACAACCGTACTTGGTTCAAACCTTTCTGCATAGGTTAATGCATCACATAAAACCAACCTACCTTCAGCATCAGTATTCAGCACTTCAATTGTTTGGCCTGACATGCTGGTGACAATATCACCTGGTTTTAGCGCTTTACCACTTGGCATGTTGTCACATGTTGGAATAATACCCACAGCATTAATCGGTAGATTCAACTCACCAATCGCTTTGAATGTCCCAAGCACACTGGCGGCACCGCACATGTCGTACTTCATTTCATCCATCTCCGCCCCAGGTTTCAGCGAAATCCCACCTGTATCGAACGTAATACCTTTACCAACCAAGGCGATTGGTTTTTGATTTTTGTGTCCATTTTTATGCTGCAAGACAATCAAGC
>CAXIBZ010000100.1:0-6403 GCA_964022105.1 uncultured Methylophilaceae bacterium | reverse complement strand
ATCCTGACAAAAAGCAGGGTCGCTCGATTCACTCATCTTACGCAAGGCTGTAAATACACCACATTGATCACATTCATATTCATAAACAGGCATTGATTACTCCTAACTGGTTTTAGCGGTGTCTATTCCTTGTTTCACCATGATTTTTGGTCCATCTGCATTTGGTTTCATATCAAAATCAAATATCTCAGTTGGAAGCCACAAGGTTGCACAAGCATTTGGAATATCAACAACACCACTAATATGGCCTTCTACAGGCGCCGTGCCCAGAATAGATAATGCCTGAGCACCGGTGTAGCCAAATTTCTTCATATACTCAATGGCGTTTAAACACGCTTGGCGATAAGCAACGTGCACATCCAAGTAATGCTGTTTACCTTGCTCATCGACAGAAATACCTTCAAAAATCATGTAGTCTTTATAAGTAGGCGTCAGTACACTTGGTTGGAAAATTGGATTTTTAACGCCATATTTCTTCACACCATCTTTAATTAAGCCTACCTTTAAATCCAAATAACCAGCCATTTCAATCGCGCCACAGAAAGTAATTTCGCCATCACCCTGTGAAAAGTGCAGATCGCCCATGGATAAGCCACCGTCTTTTACATAGACGGGGAAATAAATCTTGGAACCTTTGGTTAAGTTTTTGATATCGCAGTTACCACCATGATCACGTGGTGGCACTGTTCGCGCACCTTCAGCTTTTGCCTTTTCTGCAGCATCGCCAGTTAAACGGCCTACCACTGCTGATTTTGGCTCTGGTGGTAGTGCAAGTGCAGGTACGCGGTCTGGATCAGTTGCAATTAACGCACCTTCACGCTCATTCCATGTCTCTAAAAGTTCTTGTGATGGCAAGCACCCAATAAGACCAGGATGCATAATGCCCGCAAACTTAACGTTTGGCACATGACGAGATGTGGTGTAAATGCCATGAAAATCCCAAATCGCTTTTCTTGCCTCTGGATAATGGTCAACTAAAAATCCACCACCATTCTCTCTAGCGAATATACCGTTAAAGCCCCACTGACTATCTTCAAACGTGCCGACATCAAGAATATCGACTACCATTAAGTCACCTGGCTCTGCGCCTTCAACGCCGATAGGTCCACTTAAATAGTGCACTTGGGTCAAATCAACATCTCTCACATCATTAGCGCTATCGTTATTGCCAATTTGCCCACCTGTCCAGTCCATGCATTCCACACGGAATTCATCACCAGGTTTTACCATAGCGATCATTGGGATATCTGGATGCCAGCGATTATGAATCTGCCCATCCTGTTCCCAGGGCTTTTTATCGAGATCTAACTTTACAATCGTTTTCATTAGCTTCCTCCTAATTAAAAATTCTGGTTAAATGAATACCTATTCACCACATTGAACTGAGCCTTTAGCTCATCGCTGAACTAACAAATGGCTATCAATGGACAAAGTTTATGGTTTTGAAAGGTGTAATGAAATACGTCAAATTGCGTAGTTTATAATTCGGGTAACGCAGTTTATTTATGCTACTTTTAGCGACTTTTTTGAATTGAAAGAAACAGATGAAAAGAGAATTATGTTTATTGATAATATGCCTTTTAAATGCTTCCTATGTGATTGCTGAAGAATGGGAATCGATTATCAAAGACGATGATCATGAGGTGCTCGTGGATATTGACTCTTACAACGTCACTGACAATTTACCTTATCTTATCGCTAAAACCGCAGCAATTTAATATACCAAAGAAAAAAATTACCTACACCACAAGCATTGCTACATTTCAATTCAACTGCGTTGATCCGCTTTATCGAATCAGATCAATACAACTACTAGACAAAGACGGTAAGTTAGTCGAAACAGTAAAAATAAGTGGTGGTTTACAAAAAATAAACCCTAATACGGATGAGCACTCTATTGGCCAACTCACCTGCAGTGTCCATCAAATGCTGGGGGAGACGGCACCACCGAGTCCTGATAAATCTAAATGAGATGTCATCGTATCAATAGTAACTAAACCATTGTTACGATGACATCTACTAATACTTAGAACTGGAACTGCATGGATATTAATACAGCATTAGTGCTTCCGGGGTTAGCAGCGCCAGAACCACTGATATCAGTATCTTGATATTCAGCTGAAATAATAGCGTTGTATGGTGCAATGACATAATTCACACCAATATCAACACGATCCGTTTTAATATTTGCATCTGAATCAAATTCTTGATAGCGAACAAATGGCATAAACTTACCCCAGCCAACGGGTGTATCAAATAAATAGCCAGCGCCTACGTAGTAAGCATCCCCTTCTTCAGCTAAAAATACTTTATCTGTATCGTAATCGTAATAAGCAGCTTCTAAAGAAACTGTGCCAGGGCCAACACCTGTTTTCTCCATCAAGAAATCAATGCTATAAGAAGAGTAATCACCAACATCAGTTAAACTGATAGCACCATCTGACTTTTGTCTACCGGCAATGCCAACAGTTAAAATATCTTTAGCACCAAAATAATTACCTGTACCATAGTAACCAGGCTCAGCATCCCAGAATGCATACTGTACACGACCAGCGTACATTAACTTATCGTCTGCACCAAGGGCTGCTGCTGCAGCGCTTGACTCTGATTGAGCACCGACACCACTAAACCTGAAAATATTATCGCCTTCGAAGGCCCCAAATGATATCGCTAAATGATCTTCCATGAAGCTAGTGACTACGGCCACACCTTCATCACGCCCAATCACACCACCATTCCAACCATAACGGGATGAAATATTGGCCCAATAGCCACCTCCACCACCTGAAGAATAGTAAGGTCCTGCCATATTGGCACGGTCACTTGGGGACAAGAATCGGCCAGCCCAAATCGCAACTTCAGGTGTTAATTGCAATTGGACATTAGCATCAATCACTTCCCAATTACCTTGGCCACCACCAGAGCGCTCTGTATTGATCATACCTTTGATATATTTATTTAAAGAACCAGACACATACAAACGCGCACTGTTCAATGAGAAATCATTTGAACGATCATCACCGTTGGCTGCCCCATCTTCAGCTGATAGGTAACTTGTAATAAAACCAAAACCTACGCTGATGGATTTATCCTCACCAAAAGAAATGGTGGCGCCTGCATTGGCAGACATCGCTGGAAACGCTGTGGCAACTGCGAGAGAGATAGCCGCTAGACTTTTTTGTGGCCTTAACTTCATTTTCCTACTCCTTTTATAGTAATTAAAAAAAACTGAAAGAATTTTTTTGCTCTCCGAAAAAAGCAAGGTGATACAAGGCTAAAATTGTTAAAGGTGAGAATAACGACAAGACTCCGCAGCGCATATACGTCAAATTGCGTAGTGTCTGCTTTAAGCAACAACCGATTTTTTGTGCTATTTTTCGACAATAGAAACTATTTATTAGGGGTAATAATGAAAGCCATCATCAGTCTGGGATTGATAATCAGTCTTTTAACAGCTTGCGGTGCTGAAATTGCCTATAAAAGAGGTGCAACAGGACGCGACTTTCAATCTGAAAAGGCAGCCTGTCAGAAAGCGACTACAGAACAGGCACTGAATCAATGCCTTGAGGATAATGGCTGGGCGATACAAAAATTAGATGGCTCTACATTTTCAGATGATGAGCTTTTCGCAACAGCGAGCGCAACTGAAGATAATCGTATAACTGCGCAAAAAGAAAAAGCGCCCTTACTAAATACAACTGAAACCTTAGAAACTGAAGTAACAAAGCAGGATGCAATTCAAGCTAAAGAAAAGACAGAGGCAACAATTGAAACTAAATCTAGTGACAAGACCGCAGCAGACCCTAAAACTGCTCCTAGCCCAAGCGAAAAAACAGCGGCAAGCGCTGCCAGTGCAAAACCACAGCCAAGCATATTTGATACTTATGTGATTAAATCATGGTGGAAAATGGGCGGTAGTGCGAATTTGTTAGAGAAAAATATGATGGAATGTAACGAGCAATTAGGCGATGCACACACGCCAGATAAGAAAACATTCACCTTCACGCGAGGCTTTGCGATTTGTATGCGTCAAAAAGGTTGGCGGGGGTTAATAGAAAAATAACCGGTTGATCAAACTGTTTAATTTTCATCATCGATTGTGATGATTTCAACATACATTATGCGCTTTTAAATAAATAATCATTTATAATCAATTAATTAAAATTAAAGCGTCACTGGCATAAAACCTGCACTTTATGAATACGTTTCATAAAATGATAGGAAATAATGATGCAAGCAAATCAGTATGATGTTTATGCGCAGTTTTTATTAGAGTGTAAAAAAGTGATGGGCACTGTTGATTTTGAACGCTTGGATGCTGATACAGCATATCGGTCGGAAATTTGTCAGCGCGTCATTGCACAGGCTGATGATCGATTATTTGAGATTGCTGATTTAGTCAATCGTGAAATTGATAGCGAAGAATCAAAAGATCACTAATTAACCTTTAACACTAGACCTTACCCAATTATCTAACGGAATTGCTGGCGTATATCCGTTTGCTGCTGTGCAGCAAAATTCTTTGTACGAAACTGTTGCCTGATATCAGTTTGTGTTTGCAAGCCTCCACTTTGTGCGCGAATACCAAAGTGTTTATTCTGATAATTGATTGATAGTCCACCGCCACCATTAATTTGATGTGAATGGTGTTTATTAAAATGTGGTCGGTTGTAGACTATCGGTCCATAGGGTAGCCCAACCCAACGCGACGATTGAATACCCCCATTTCGATTTCCAACGACGATTACACTGTTTTGGTCGATAGGGTCAGTTACGCCACACGCTGCATACATGCTACTTTTTTTAATCGTAATCAAGGCTTCATCAGGCCAACGCGCACTAGCAGCTGATTCATATGCATTTCTAGCAGCTGTACACTCATTTTGTGCAGCTATTTGGTTCGTCACAATCGGCGCCGTTTTAACCGTTAGTTGTTTACCTTCGGCCATACTAATCAGACGCCAGTGTTCTTTGCTAGTAGCCAATGACTTTGCTAATGCAAAATCTTGATCCAGCACAGCTTGCGCTACTCTCAAATCCAATGATGTCTGATCAGGTGACGCTGTCGTGTTAGTTTTCACTGGAACATTAATGACAGTTTGTTTGAGCTGCTCGCCACAGGGCGCATCGGTATAGATAGTGATTTCTTTGTTATTCAGGCTATCATAAGAGGTGCATTTATACACTTGCGCACTTGCATGACCCGCCGCTAGCATCGCGACTGGCAAAATAATGCTTGATATCCATAGGCAGTTTCGTTTCATAAACCTTACTCCTTTACAATAAGATTTAGTAGTGCACAGAAGGTTCAGTTTACACCTAAATCATACTATTTGAGCCTACCCGTTCGGACGCTAAGCTGGTGTTTTCATCTCTTTTGTTAAATGCGGCGCCAATACTTGCAGCATTTGTGCAAACACTTTGGGGTTAGCAGCAACAATATTACCAGTTTTCAACCAACTCTCATTTCCTTCAAAGTCACCTACAATGCCACCCGCTTCTTGTACAATCAAGGCGCCTGCAGCAATATCCCATATCGATAAGTTGAGTTCAAAAAAGCCATCTGAAAAGCCCGCCGCCACATGGGCTAAATCCAAAGCAGCAGAGCCAGGGCGACGAATGCCAATCGTATTTTTAATCATATCTTTGAGCATGCCCATATAGGTATCAAGATATGAAAACTCGCGGAATGGAAATCCTGTACTAATCAGTGACTCTTGTAGCTTGACGCGTTTACTGACCCTTATCCTTTTATCATTCAAAAATGCACCGCGGCCTTTTGTCGCTGTAAATAAATCATTGCGAACAGGATCGTAGATAACCGCTTGAGTTAGCACGCCATTTTGCTGTAATGCAATCGATACACAATATTGCGGAAAACTATGTAGGAAGTTTGTCGTACCATCTAATGGGTCAATAATCCAGATATTTTCAGCATCTTTATTACTATCCCCACTTTCTTCGCCCAAAAAGCCATGGTCAGGATATGCACTTCTTAGAGTATCAATAATCGCTTTTTCTGCCGCTTGATCGACCTCACTCACAAAGTCATTAAAAGACTTATTTTGTATGGTTAGTTGCCCAAGGTCTCTTGAAGCAAAATTAATAATATCGCCAGCTTGGCGCGCTGCTTTAACAGCGTTAGTTAACATCGGGTGCATAAAGATTTTCAATAAGAACTGTTAAAATAACATTTTAACATTGATGTGCATCTTAAGCGCCATTAAGAGGCAGCAATTAACACTATTTCCATTTCGAAGATTATTTACATTGAATTCATCACAACCATTTAACAATATTCGCATCGTTCTCTGCCAAACAAGCCACCCAGGCAATATAGGCTCAACTGCACGCGCGATGAAAACCATGGGCCTAAATCGCCTATATTTGGTAAATCCAAAAA
>CAXIBZ010000099.1:0-6408 GCA_964022105.1 uncultured Methylophilaceae bacterium | reverse complement strand
AGCAGGCATCCCAGAAGATGACCCCCGCAACCCTGCTGTCATTGCTGATAATGTTGGGGATAATGTTGGCGATTGCGCAGGCATGGCTGCTGATTTATTTGAAACCTATGCTGTTACCATCATTGCTACCATGGTGCTCGGACACTTAATGGTGACTAATGCAGGGGCAAATGGCATTTTGTACCCACTGATGTTAGGTGCAGCATCCATTGTCGCATCCATTATCGGCTGCTTTTTTTTTTTTGCAAAACCAGATATGAAGAATGTCATGCCAGCACTGTATAAAGGCTTGGCAGTCGCCGGTATATTATCCCTCATTGCATTTTACTTTGTCACGATGCAAATGTTCCCAGATGGTATCGCAGTGGGCGGCATGCTTGTCTCAGCGACGGCTTTATTTGGTGCGTGTGCAGTAGGCCTCATCCTCACTGGATTGCTTGTTTGGATTACCGAATATTATACCGGCACAGAATATGCACCTGTTAGACACGTTGCGCAAGCCTCAACAACTGGCCATGCAACCAATATTATCGCAGGCATTGGTATTTCAATGAAATCGACAGCTTGGCCAGTCCTCTCTGTATGTTTAGCGATTTGGTGCTCTTTCGAACTTGCAGGCTTATACGGTGTAGCCATTGCTGCGACATCAATGTTGAGCATGGCGGGCATTGTGGTAGCGCTGGATGCATATGGCCCTATCACAGACAATGCTGGTGGCATTGCAGAAATGGCAGAATTACCAAGCAGCGTTCGTGATGTCACTGACCCATTAGACGCTGTGGGCAACACAACCAAAGCAGTGACAAAAGGTTATGCTATTGGATCTGCTGGATTGGCCGCACTGGTTTTATTTGCAGATTACACGCATAAATTAGAAGTTGAAGGCATTGTTGCTAGCTTTGACTTAAGTAATCCAATGGTGATTATTGGCTTGTTCATCGGCGGTTTAATTCCATTCTTGTTTGCTGCAATGGCAATGGAAGCTGTAGGTCGTGCCGCAGGTGCTGTAGTTGAAGAAGTGCGTCGTCAATTCCGAGAAATTAAAGGCATTATGGAAGGCACAGGAAAACCAGAATATGGTCGTGCAGTGGATATGTTAACGACAGCTGCCATTAAGGAAATGATGCTCCCTTCACTGCTACCAGTCGCAGTTCCGATTGCAGTCGGTTTAATTCTCGGTCCAGTAGCGCTAGGTGGCTTATTGATGGGAACCATTATTACTGGCTTATTTGTTGCCATTTCCATGTGTACAGGTGGTGGCGCTTGGGATAATGCAAAAAAATATATTGAAGATGGCAATCACGGCGGCAAAGGGTCTGAAGCGCATAAAGCTGCAGTCACTGGCGATACTGTAGGTGACCCGTATAAGGATACTGCTGGACCCGCTATTAACCCACTGATTAAAATTATTAATATTGTGGCTTTATTAATCGTACCGTTGCTACACTAATCAGACCAAAGATAAAAAACCAGCGCATGTCGCTGGTTTTTTTAGTCCTCAAGATGTGGTGGCAATAAATCCTCCAGAAAAAAAGCTGATAACTCAGAACGTCCTGCTAAGCCAGATTTACGATAAATAGCGCGTGCCTGATCTCGTATCGTTCGCTCACTAGTCGCTCTGATATCAGCAATTTGCTGATGACTTAAACCTTTTAAAATCAGCATACCCACTTCAGTTTCAGACTTGGTTAGTTGCCACTGGTCAAACTGTTTCAGTATTTGTTTTGATAGCCCTGCCACTAAATCTCGATTAGCATCTTGCCACTGCTTTGCTTGCTGATGTGCAGCATCTAAATCGCGTTTTAAATGACTGATTCTTGATTGCGTAAGCTGAAAATAAAACCAGCCAAAATAAATGATACCAACTACAGATGCTAATAAAATCAACAGTTCAATGATAATATGGCCTAGCGCAATACCATCTTGGTAATCACCAACAATATCAAGCAAAATTAATGTAAAGACGATAATACAGAGCAATATTGCCCACTTACTAAGCTGTTTCTTAATGTCTTGCTGACTATCGTCGACCATAAAATCATTCCTTACGTCATTTGGCGGATGTATTCATACTCAGTTTATCCCAAAATCCCTCTTATTGAGTTATTAATAATTTAGGAGAGCGTAATGTCAGAAATAAAAATTGTGAAAGTATGGGACCCTATCGTAAGGGTTGGTCATTGGGCCTTGGTTATCGCTTTTTTTACTGCATATTTGACGGAAGATGACTTGTTAACGCAACATACTTGGGCAGGATATACAGTTGCGACGATTATATTCATTCGAATCATATGGGGATTTATTGGTGGCCAATATGCCAAATTTAGTCAATTTATGTATCGACCTTCAATCATTATTCATTACATAAAAAACCTCTTGTCTGGCAAACAACAGCATTATGTAGGGCATAACCCAGCTGGTGGTGCTATGGTCGTTGCTTTATTATTCAGCTTAATGGTCACTGTTATTTCTGGCATGAAGCTCTATGCCGTAGAAGAAAACAAAGGGCCTTTTGCTGCTGTTGAACAAGTGTTATACGCTCGCCAGAACATATTGTCTGAAAATGCAAATCAGCAAAAGCATACTGTAAATGAAGAAGATGAGGAGTTTTGGGAAGAAATACACGAAACATTTGTTAATATCACACTCATGCTTATCATCTTGCATATAGGTGGTGTTATTGCATCAAGCATTGTTGATAAAGAAAAGTTGGTCAAAGCGATGTGGACAGGCAAAAAGGAAGTGGATGACAGCTACCACCATTAACCAATTAATCTGCATTTAGACTGAATACAATATTGAATAGGACTACAATTGAGACACACAGAGCGCCATCGATCACATCATACAAATTGGTTACGTGCTGCTGTATTAGGTGCAAATGACGGTATTATTTCTACTGCAAGCCTTATCATTGGTGTCGCCGCTGCAAATACGTCACATGAAACCATACTGCTAACAGGTGTTGCAGGCTTGATAGCTGGCGCTATGTCTATGGCAGCCGGCGAATATATTTCAGTCAGCTCTCAGGCAGATATCGAAACTGCAGACTTAGCAAAAGAACGGCTAGAGTTAGCCACAGACCATCAAAGTGAGCTTAAAGAACTGACAAATATATATATTGCAAGAGGTCTAAAAGCCGACTTGGCACATGAAGTTGCCATCCAATTAACTGAACATGATGCCTTGGGTGCTCACGCACGTGATGAATTAGGCATTAACGACATCATGAGCGCTCGACCATTGCAAGCAGCATTAGCTTCGGGTGCTGCCTTCACTGTTGGTGCGCTGCTTCCCTTGGTAGTTACATTATTGAGCCCACTAGATCAAGCTATTGTTATTGTCGGCATCGCCTCTTTATTATCTCTCGCCATATTAGGCGGTGTAGCAGCAAAGGTGGGAGGAGCAAATGTTTTTATTGGTATCATCAGAGTTACTTTTTGGGGTGCCTTGGCTATGGCGGCGACAGCCTTGATAGGCAACTTATTTGGGGTTATGACAGGCTGAAATAGTACAAACAAAATATAAAAGCGCGGCAATCCGCGCTTTTAAGTATCCTAGTAAGCTTTAGAATGCAGGTTTAACTTTGGCTGAGTTATAGCGCTCAACACCATCCATAATTTCTTTATGGGCTGCATCAATATCTTCCCAGCCGAGAATCTTGACCCATTTGCCCTTATCTAAGTCTTTATAGTGCTCAAAAAAGTGGGCAATCATCTCTAAACGCCATGGTGATACATCTTTATAAGATTTCTGGAAAGCATAAAGCGGACATACCTTAATAATTGGAACAGCTAACACTTTTGCATCCGCACCTGCCTCATCTTCCATATTCAGCATTCCAAGTGCACGACAACGTACCACAACACCTGGCAATAAAGGTACTGGAGTCACAACCAAGATATCTACCGGGTCGCCATCGCCTCCTAAGGTATGTGGAATATAGCCATAGTTGCATGGATACTGCATTGATGTACCCATAAATCGATCGACAAATAGTGCACCACTATCCTTGTCTACTTCATACTTAACAGGATCACCGTTTGCGGGAATCTCAATAATGACATTAAAATCGTTAGGTAAATCTATACCAGAAGAAACTGCATTTAAAGACATTACATCACTTTCATTATTTTTTGAGCCGCAGATTATAACAAGAGCTTGTAACTAAATCATTACAAAGCGCATTATTTTATGCGATATTTGCATTGGGTAATTATATGACTTGGCGTCAACTTCAAAGCTATATAGATGAGTAAAGGAACCATCACCAAATCATCCAACTGCCCCAAGACTGGAATAAAGTCTGGAATCAAATCAAACGGCAGCAGTAAATAACCTATCGCTAGTCCAAAAAATAGCTTCGCTAGTAAAGGGGTCTCTGGATGCTTTGCGATTAATTGGTATAACAGCAATTCTTGCTTAATACGCTTAGCAATTTCTTTAAGCTGTTTCATCATCGACTGGTAATTGGTGGCAACTGCACTGATACAATGTGCGACTAAGACTTACAACGTTTTACCTGTTAGTTTAGTATAGACCTCTAGATACTTTTCGCTTGTTTTATCTGCAACATCCGCTGGCAATGCAGGTCCTGGTGCTGTTTTATTCCAATCCAGCGTCTCAAGCCAGTCACGCACATATTGTTTATCATAGCTTTGTGGATTTTTACCTACCTCATAGCTATCTAATGGCCAGAAACGTGAAGAATCTGGTGTGAGCACTTCATCCATCACATGCAGTACGCCATTTGCATCCAGCCCAAACTCAAACTTGGTGTCAGCGATAATAATACCTTTTGTTAGCGCATAATTAGCAGCCTCCTGATACAAGCGAACAGCAACATCTTTAACCTTCTGGGTCATTTCCTTGCCAATCAGACTTTCCAATGCAGGTATGGTTATGTTCTCATCATGGTCACCAACAGCGGCTTTACTTGATGGCGTAAAGATAGGTTCAGGTAATTGTTGTGCTAACTTTAGCCCTTTTGGTAGCTCAATCCCACAAATGCTCCCCGTTGCCTGATAATCTTTCCAGCCACTACCAATAATGTAGCCCCTAACAATCGCTTCAACTGGGAGTGGTTTCAATTTTTTGACTACTACGGCACGCCCTTCTAACTGCTCAGCCTCGGATGGGCTCACGACGGATTGTGGGTCTATACCCGTCAAATGATTTGGTACGATATGGCTTAGCTTCTTGAACCAAAAATTAGCCATTTGCGTGAGCATCGCACCCTTATCTTTAATCCCTGTGGGTAAAATGACATCAAATGCAGAAAGCCGGTCAGTACTAACCATCAACAAGTGCTGCTCATCAATATCATAGATATCGCGTACTTTGCCCTGATGTAGCAGTTTTAAACTATTGATATTGGTCTTGAGTAGTGGAGTATTAGACATGTTGAAGGTAATGATTAAGTAATCGCAACATTATAATGTGATGCTATCAGATTGTCTTAACAATCAAATTAATCAGGACTCATTAATCAAGACTTAGCTTTTCCTGTTCTCACCAATTTTAATGATTTTCATCGTGTTAGTACCGCCAGGATTGCCAATAGGCTCTCCAAAAGTAAAAATGACCATGTCGCCCATGCTAACAACCTGCTCCCTCAACAAGACTTGCTCCATTTCAAGCAATATTTCATCCCTATTTTTTCCTTCTTGATCTATTGGAAAAGGATAGACACCTCTATATAGCGTAAGCTTACGCCGAGCCACGCGATTCGGAGATAGTGCATAAATGAGCACCATATTATCAGCCTGCGCCAACCAATTAGCGGTGTTCCCAGACTGTGTGAGCGTTGCAATGGCTTTAACTTTTAGGCGCTGTGCGATGTAAATGGTAGCCATCGCAATAGATTCATCTGTTTTCGAGAACGCATCGCGTCGTACTCTGGCATCAAAGCGTTTAAAGTATTCTTTTTCTGCCGCTAGAGCCACACGATGAACAGTTTCCGCAGAAAGCATGACGGCATCTGTGCCATCTAGTATCGCATTTGCAACGTCAGAGACTTCTGCCCGAGTTGGAATTGGGTTGTAAATCATTGACTCCATCATCTGCGTTGCCGTAATGACGGGAACATGATGTTGACGTGCTAGGCGAATCAACCTTTTTTGCAAGCCTGGCACTGCCGCATCCCCCACCTCTACACCTAGGTCCCCACGCGCCACCATGATTGCATCGGATGCCAATATAATTTCTTCCGCAGCTTCTATTGCCTCAGCGCGTTCTATCTTGGCAATAATGCTGGCAGAACCACCAGCTTCTTTAACAAGTGCTCTTGCCAACTTGATATCAGCTGCTTCACGCGGGAAGGATATAGCAATGTAATCAGCTTCTAGCGCAACAGCAGTTTTAATGTCTTCTTTGTCTTTTTCAGTTAGCGCCTCGGCACTTAAGCCA
>CAXIBZ010000098.1:0-6419 GCA_964022105.1 uncultured Methylophilaceae bacterium | reverse complement strand
TACTCGCACATTACATGAAGAATTCAATCAAATACAACAGCCTTATTAGACCATATGCACCTTATATTTTCTGGGGCTTGATTGCACTTGTAAGCAAGTTATTACTCATGGAGTACAGTGGATCACTACCTAGCTTTCCACATTCAGACAAAGTCATCCACGCATGCCTATTTGCCATGATAACCTTGACTGGTTATCTTGCTTACGCTAATTACAGCAAGTGGCTTTACACTAGCCTTATTATTTATGGTGCGATCACAGAAATCATGCAACAAATGTTTACTGCCACTCGATTTGCAAGCGTCTATGACTGGTTGGCGGATGTAATAGGCGTTTTACTTGCTGTGTTTGTGATTAAAATAATCATCAACAATTTCAAATCGAAGTTATCTTATGCCAACTGAGTTTGACATTATTAAAAAGTACTTTACCCAAGCAACGACAAATACTGACTTAGGTATTGGCGATGACGCAGCTCTTATTAGCCCTTCAGCTGGTTGCCAACTGACAATATCCACAGATACTTCAGTTGTTGGTACACATTTTTTCAGTCATGCAGAGCCATATGATATTGGCTGGAAATCACTCGCAGTCAATATATCCGATATGGCAGCCATGGGCGCGACACCTAAATGGGCAACACTTGCACTGACATTACCTAAAATCTCGGAGTATTGGCTAAAGGAATTCTCACGCGGTTTTTTTGCATGTGCAAAAAACTTTCACGTCGACTTAATTGGCGGAGATACCACCAAAGGCCCATTGAATATAGGTGTACAAATCATTGGTGAAGTGCCAACTGGCAAATCATTAAAGCGCAGTGGCGCTGAAGAAAATCAAGACATATGGGTAAGTGGCACACTTGGTAGTGCAGCTTTGGCGCTTGCTAGCATTAACAATCCTCAATTTTTACTAGAAGATAAAACCTTATTTGCTTGCCTAAAAGCACTCAATACGCCACTGCCGCGTGTTGCTCTGGGCATTGCGTTAAGAGAAATAGTCACTAGCTGCATTGACATATCTGATGGTCTGCTTGCGGATTTAGGCCATATATTGACTGCATCAAGCACAGACAATAAAAAACTTGGTGCAATTATTCAATTAGAAGCTGTTCCTTGCATTCCAACAATTAAACAGTGGCTATCAGAGGAGATTGTGCGTAAAGCGTTGCTGACTGGAGGCGATGATTATGAATTGTGTTTTACCGCATCACGTGAACGACGAGAAGCGATTTTATGGTTAGCGCAAAAAATGAAACTACCTTTAACTCATATAGGCCGCATTAACACGACAGGCAAGCTATCAGTTTTGCACCAGAATAAGCCAGTGAATATATCAACTTTAGGATATGATCACTTTGCCTAAAAGTCCTGATTTGAGATTCTTGTTTCAACATCCAGCTAACTTCATGGCATTGGGATTTGGTAGTGGTTTGGCACCAAAAGCACCAGGCACATTTGGCACGCTCGTCGGATTACCACTTTATTGGTTACTGTCCAGCTATGCTGTTTACATGCAACTTATCCTGATTTCAATCGCCTTTATGATTGGCATCTATTTTTGTGATGTAGCTGGAAAATTAATTGGTGTAAGCGATCATGGCAGCATCGTTTGGGATGAAATAGTGGCTATGATGTTAGTGCTTACTATCACGCCAAATCATTGGTCGTGGTGGATTGTTGCTTTTATACTATTCCGCCTGTTTGATATATGGAAGCCTTTTCCGATTAGCCTATGCGATGCCAAATTGAAAGGCGGATTTGGCGTCATGTTTGACGATCTGCTCGCGGCAATCTACGCGATGATAGCAATCAAATTGATATTATGGATTCTCTAGTAACATTGAGCACAAGGTTAGGCGAAGCCCTACTCAAGCATGAATACATGCTCAGCTTGGCGGAATCATGCACTGGTGGAATGGCATCATCTGTCATCACCGAGATTGCTGGCAGCTCTGCATGGTTTGATTGTGGATTTGTCACCTACAGTAACGCAGCTAAACAGCAGATGCTGGGTGTTTCTGCTGCGACTATTGAACAATATGGCGCTGTCAGTGAAGAAACTGCTTTGGAAATGGCTTTCGGCGCTATCAATCATAGTCAAGCCAATATTGCTGGTAGCATTACTGGTATTGCTGGGCCGAGTGGTGGCACTGTTAACAAACCTGTAGGCACTGTTTGCTTTGCTTGGATAATGCAAGGCAAGGAAGCAATTACCGCTACCCATCATTTCAAACATGATCGACAAGGCAATCGTCAACAAGCAACGTTGACACTATTAAACGGACTGATTGATCTGATTCACCACGACCGGATATAGCCAATCAACTACTTAGCATGCTTAAGACTCGACTTTAATCAGAGTCCTAAGCTAATTTAAAAGCCTTTACTTTACCTGCGATAATCGCGGCGATGATGGCCATTGTCATGCCATCGACGATGCTTGTTGCCCTGTCGTTTGTAATATCCTCGATCCCCTCTGTAGTCAAATGAGCGGAAATGACGATAACGAACCGGGGCATCGTAATAAACAATTCTAGGTGCCGAATAATATACTCTAGGCGCAGCATAATACCCATGATACGCTGGTACATAACGATGTGATCTGATCACATGATGATCATGGACACCAATATTAATACCTAAACTAAATGAGTCTCTTGCTTGTGCTGTAGTAACAGCCGCCGCACTGATAGCCAGCGATGCAATGAGTAATCGTACAAGTTTCATAGCAATCTCTCCAAATGTTATTTCCCCCGTACTCAGACTAACGCCTTTTTGCTACATTGGTTGACGAACCGAAACGAATAACAAATTAGAAGGTGAAAGTCACTACTAATAAATCATTTCAGTGCTAATGATGGTGCTTACTTTATAAGGCAATCTATGAAATAATTACATGTTAATTTATTGATGCTTAAAAAGGTAAAAACCAGATGGACGATAACAAAAGCAAAGCGCTCGCTGCGGCTCTCTCTCAAATTGAAAAACAATTTGGAAAAGGCTCAATCATGCGCATGGGTGATAACGACGTTGACTCGGATATTCAATCTGTATCTACGGGTTCACTTGGCTTAGATATTGCGCTAGGTATTGGCGGATTACCACGTGGGCGTATCGTAGAAGCCTATGGACCAGAATCATCAGGTAAAACCACATTAACACTTTCTGTGATTGCACAAATGCAAAAAATTGGTGGTACAGCCGCTTTTATTGATGCAGAGCATGCATTAGACCCGCAATATGCTGCCAAGCTTGGTGTTAACGTCCCTGATTTATTAATCTCGCAACCAGATACGGGTGAACAAGCATTGGAAATTGCTGACATGCTGGTTCGTTCAGGCTCTGTGGACATTGTTGTTATTGACTCTGTTGCAGCACTGACACCACGTGCTGAAATTGAAGGTGATATGGGTGATAGTCATATGGGCTTACAAGCGCGGTTAATGAGCCAAGCGCTACGAAAGCTAACTGGCAACATCAAACGCACCAATACCTTGGTTATTTTCATCAATCAAATCCGTATGAAAATCGGCGTGATGTTTGGTAACCCAGAAACAACGACGGGTGGTAACGCACTTAAATTTTATTCATCCGTTCGTTTAGATATCCGCCGTACAGGCGCCATCAAACGTGGTGATGAAGTCGTCGGTTCTGAAACGCGAGTCAAAATCATTAAAAACAAAGTGGCGCCACCATTCAAACAGGCTGAATTTGACATTCTCTACGGTGAAGGTATCTCTAGAGAAGGTGAAATTCTTGAATTAGGTGTCAACTTGAAATTTGTCGAAAAAGCAGGTGCCTGGTACAGCTACAATGGTGAAAAAATTGGACAGGGTAAAGACAATGCGCGCCAATTTTTAAAAGACAATCCTGATATTGCAAATGAAATTGACACTAAAATTCGTGGTAACTCAAAAGTGCTGCTAGATGAAATTATTGCGCCACGAGAAGAAGGTGACGAATAAGCTGAAAAACAGCCAAGCGAAATCACTCAAACAACGCGCGCTTGAATACTTAAGCAAACGTGAATACTCAGCAGTGGAACTGGGCCAAAAGCTCAAAGCGTATGCTGATGAGTCCGATGATATTCCCGCTCTACTCAATGAATTCATAGCACGTGACTGGTTATCTGACGCGCGTTTTACTGAACAAATTGTCCGAGCTAGAAAAGTAAAATTCGGAAGCGCAAAAATTGCACATGAATTACGTGAAAAAGGGGTTGCCGACGAATTAATAGCAGATGCAGTATCAGAGATTCAAGATAGTGAATTAGAAAATGCAACAGAGGTTTGGCATAAAAAATTTAAACAACCTGCAAGTAATCGTAACGAATGGGCAAAGCAAGCAAGATTTCTGCAAAGCCGTGGTTTTAGTTTCGATACGATAAAAAAAGTACTGAGCAAACAAGATAATGACGATTAAATTAAGTAAAAAACCAAGTAGTAATGAAATACGAAAAGCCTTTATAGACTTCTTTGTCTCTAAAGGACATACAGCTGTTGCGTCTAGCTCTTTAGTACCTCATGATGACCCGACATTGCTTTTTACCAATGCGGGCATGAACCAGTTTAAAGATGTATTTTTAGGGTTTGATAAACGCCCTTACTCCCGTGCGACTACTAGTCAAAAATGTGTCCGCGCTGGCGGTAAACATAATGACCTCGAAAATGTCGGCTACACAGCGCGTCATCACACATTTTTTGAAATGCTAGGCAACTTTAGTTTTGGCGACTATTTCAAACGCGATGCCATTCAATACGCATGGGAGCTATTAACTGAAGTTTATCAACTACCAGTAGAGAAACTGCTTGTTACCGTCTATGCTGAGGATGATGAAGCATATAATATCTGGCTAAAAGACATCGGTCTGCCTGCAGAGAAAATCATCCGTATTGGTGATAACAAAGGTGCGCGCTACGCTTCTGATAACTTCTGGATGATGGGTGACACAGGGCCTTGTGGTCCTTGTTCAGAAATTTTCTATGATCATGGCGGAGACATTCCAGGCGGCCCTCCCGGTAGCCCAGATGAAGATGGTGACCGCTTTATTGAGATTTGGAATAACGTGTTCATGCAGTTTAACCGCGATGAAGCAGGCGTGATGCATCCACTGCCAAAGCCAAGCGTTGATACAGGCATGGGCTTGGAACGCATTTCTGCTATTTTACAAGGTGTACATGCCAATTATGAAATCGATTTATTTCAGAAATTAATTGGCGCAGCAGCACGTGAAACAAAGACGGCAGATTTAAATAGCCCTAGCCTAAAGGTACTTGCGGATCACATCCGTGCTTGTTCGTTCTTAATCGCTGATGGCGTGATCCCAGGCAATGAAGGTCGTGGCTATGTGCTACGCCGCATTATTCGTCGCGCGATTCGCCATGGCTATAAACTCGGTGCGCGTAAAGCCTTTTTCTATCAGCTATTGCCCGATTTAGTGTCTGAAATGGGCGACGCGTACCCTGAGTTGGTCTCTGAACAAAAACGCATCAGCGAGACTTTAAAACAAGAAGAAGAACGCTTCTTTGAAACCATTGAAAGTGGAATGGAAATCTTAGAAAAGTCACTCAAAATGGGAGATATCCTGATTAAAAGTGCAAAAGAAGTTGATGGAACAGAACCTAAACTTATGTTACCAGGAGAAATTGCATTTAAGTTACACGACACCTACGGTTTTCCGTTAGATTTAACTGCAGATATTTGTCGTGAACGCGGTGTCACTGTCGATACTGCTGGTTTTGATGCCGCGATGGCACGTCAAAAAGATCAAGCGCGTGCTGCAGGTAAATTCAAAATGGCAACCAATCTAGAATATGATGGCATTGCCACCACTTTCCATGGTTATGACCACCTTGAGCACAGCGGCACAATTACGGCACTCTACAAAGAGGGCAGCCCAGTTGATTCACTTGCTGAAGGGGATCAAGGGGTGATTATTCTGGACAACACGCCCTTCTATGCTGAGTCAGGTGGACAAATTGGCGATTGTGGTGAGTTAAAAGGCGCTACAGGACTGTTTGCCGTTGAAGACACCCAAAAAGTGCAGGCAACCGTCTTTGGTCATCATGGCACGCTTAAAACGGGCACGTTGAAAGTTGGTGATCTTGTGTCTGCCAAGGTCAACATGCAGGCACGCACAGCGACTATGCGTAACCACTCGGCAACGCACCTGATGCATAAAGCTTTGCGCGAAGTGTTGGGAAGCCATGTACAGCAAAAAGGTAGCTTGGTTGATACCGAAAAAACACGTTTCGACTTTCTACATAATGCACCGATGACTAACGAAGAAATTCGTGAAGTTGAACGCATCGTCAATGCAGAGATCTTTGCTAATATTGAGACGCAAGCACGCGTTATGGGTATTGATGCTGCAAAAGAAACAGGTGCCATGATGTTGTTTGGTGAAAAATATGGTGG
>CAXIBZ010000097.1:0-6425 GCA_964022105.1 uncultured Methylophilaceae bacterium | reverse complement strand
TACGTTGGGGTGCCTAATTTCTAGCCCCTGCTTCGACGCCGAATACAGCTTGCCATAGCGTATTGACTGCTTTTGCATGTAACTCCACATCAACATAATTCACTTTCGCCTGCATATCGCCTTGCAATCTTGCTGCATGCTGTAAACGGCGAAACTCGCGATAAGCATTTGCAACCTTAATGGCAAGTGCTTCATCAATTACACCTTTTTTTCCTAGCCGTGCTAGCAATGCAATATTCCCAATATTTTCACTTAACTCAGCGTACTGAGCAGCATTTGCCAATACTAAATACTGCACGATGAACTCAACATCTATAATACCGCCAGCACTATGTTTCAAATCAAAAAGATCTATATTAAGGTGCTGTGCTTGACGCATTTTTTCTCGCATCTCTATAATGCTCGTGGTTAATTTTTCCTTGTCACGCTCTTGCTGAATGACTTTTTGGCGAATCTCATCAAAACGTTTCCCCACATTAACATCACCCGCAACAAAACGCGCTCTGGTGATCGCCTGATGCTCCCAAGGCCAAGCGCGCTTTTGTTGATAGTCCAGAAAAGCATCAGTTGAGCTCACCAACAGACCACTATTACCGTCTGGACGAAGCTGCAGATCTATTTCGTAAAGCAATCCAGCTGAAGTTAGGCTATTAAACCAACCATTGATACGTTGAGCAAAGCGTGCATAAATATGACTGACTTCATCACTTGGATCATCATATAGAAAGATGATGTCGAGATCAGAAGCGTAGCCTAGCTCCTTGCCGCCTAACTTGCCATAGCCAATCACTGCGAACTTAGGCACGTCAATGTGTTTGTGCTTAAATGTCGACCATATCGTTTTAATTGAAACATCCATAATTAAATCGGCTAATGCACTTAATTGATCTGACAGCTTGTCAAGAGGTAGCTTGCGAGCAATATCCTGTGCAGCAAATCGAAAAGCAGTCGCATGTTGAAAATGCCGCATGGCATCCATCTGTTGTTCCGTATCACCATGCAATGCCTCCATGGTTGCTGAAATCTCATCTCGCATCGCATCAAAATCTGGTTCTGCATATAAGGTAACTTCGTCTAAGAGTTCATCTAAAACAATCGGGTGTTTAATTAAATATTGTGCACACCAAGCGCTAGCTGCACATAACCTTACAACCAAACGCAATGCATCTGGATATTCTGACATCATCGCCAAGTAACTCGCACGCCGACAGACTGCTTCAATAAAATCCATAGTGCGCATGAGCGCAATATCTGCATTTTTCTCATGACTTGCAACCTCAATTAATAATGGAAGTAAGCGATTAAAACGCTGTCTACTAAGCTCAGGAAGTTGTTTATAACGATGTCCTTGATGTAATTGCTGGATTTGATTTAGCGTGTCTTCAGGCTTGTTGTAACCCATGTCTGCTAATATGGACAAACTCTCATCCTGAGGTAGTGCGGCATCCCAAACCTGCTTAGCAGCAGCTATCATTTTTTCTTGATTTGCATCTGCAATATGTTGAGGTTTAGTTTTTACGCTGAAGGTTTGATCAAACTGTGCCTGCACAAAATCTCTGTGTTGGTTCAGTCTAAGCAATAAAGCATCCCAGCTAACAAAATTCATCGCAGTGGCAATACGAGTTTTCGCCTCTTCTGTTTTAGGTAAATCTTGCGTTTGTGCATCCTCAACATACATCAAGCGGTGTTCCAAGTTTCTTAAAAAAACATAGGCTTCACTGAGTTGATTCACAATTTCATCTGACAACAAATGTTTTACTTTGATTAAATGCAACACTTCCAATGTCGGCCTGATTTGCAAGTCAGGCTCTTGTCCACCACGGATCAATTGAAACACTTGGGCAATAAACTCTATCTCCCTTATACCTCCTCTGCCAAGCTTGATGTTATCTTGCCCACCACTGGTTTTTGCGTTACGTACATTCACTTCACGTTGAATTTGCACTTTTAAATCGCGCATACTGGCAAACGCACCGTAATCGAGATACTTACGATAGACAAAAGGCTTTAACAGAGAAGATACTAGACTTCCACCAGTAACCTCACGTCCTTTTATCCATGCATAACGCTCCCACTCTCGTCCATTATTTTGATAATACGCTTCCAGCGCATCTAGATTTGACACTAACGCCCCTTCTGTACCAAAAGGTCGTAATCGCATGTCTACACGGAAAACAAAACCGTCTTCCGTGATGTCATCTAGTACCGCAATGAATTTCTTACCCAGTTTGACAAAGTAATCTTGATTACTAATGCTGTCTTCACCATTAGTTTGCCCTGACTGCTGATAAGCAAAAATTAAGTCGATATCTGATGATACATTGAGCTCTTTTCCACCTAACTTGCCCATCCCAATTACAATCAGTGATTGTTTGTTGCCACTAGCATCTATTGGTTCTCCGTAACGCTTTTCTTGCCAAGCACTTAACTGTTCTACAGACTTAATAATGCAGAAATCTGCAAAATCGCTGATAGTCTTAACGACCTCTTGAAAATCAGCTAGCCCATTTAAATCTCGCAAAATAATACGTGCAAGTACACGTTGTCGTAATTTACGTAAAGTTTTTTTTAAATTTTCTTCATCATTAATTTCTTGCTTTTCAAGATATGCCTGCATCTCGGCTAATTGATATGAAACCTCGTAGTTATCTAGCAAATCAGCTAGCAACTCCTGATCATTTGACAAAAGCCTCGTTAAAAAAGGGCTGCATACCTCAACTTTCATCAAGTAAGATTCTTGTGTTTGGCTAATTCTGGCGCCATTTGCGCATGTTTGTACTATTGACATACTGTTTTTGCGGTAATATCTTAATGAACGAATTTAATAATAAAAAACATTTACTACATCTATTTGGGAGTTTAGCATGTCCATTGAGTCAGTCTTGCACGAAAATCGCATTTTTAAACCTTCAGCTACATTTCAACAAAATGCCGCTATCCCTAGCATGGATGTCTATAATGCATTATGCAAGGAAGCAGAAAGCGATTATGAAGGCTTTTGGGCAAAGCTTGCGAGAGAGCTGATTGTCTGGAATAAGCCTTTTACACAAACATTGAATGAAAAGAATGCGCCATTTTACAAATGGTTTGAAGATGGTGAGCTCAATGTTTCTGCCAATTGTCTAGACAGGCACTTAAACACGATTCCCAACAAAACAGCCATCATTTTTGAAGCCGATAATGGCGAAGTCAAGACAGTTACTTATCAAGAGTTATACCATCAAGTTTGCACCTTTGCTAACGGCTTAAAAACACTTAATCTTAATGTGGGCGACCGCGTTATTATTTATTTACCAATGGGCATAGAAGCGATTGTTGCTATGCAAGCTTGTGCACGCTTAGGACTCATTCACTCAGTTGTATTTGGTGGATTCTCAGCAAAAAGTCTTAATGAACGCATCATCGATGCTGGTGCTTCTGTAGTCGTTACTGCTGATTACCAATTCAGGGCTGGCAAAACGTTGCCACTCAAAAAGGCCGTTGACGAAGGTATCGCCATGGGCGGCTGTGACTGTATCAATAATGTCGTAGTTCTGAAAAAAACAGAAGAGCCTGTCACTTGGAATGCCAAAGATATTTGGTGGCATGATTTAATTGATGGTCAGGCTAATGATTGCGACCCCGTAATGGTGAGCGCAGAGCATCCATTGTTTATTTTGTATACCTCTGGTTCAACAGGTAAGCCAAAAGGTGTTCAACATAGTTCAGCTGGCTATTTGCTTCATGCGATGAATACCATGCGCTGGACTTTCGATATTAAAGCAGATGATATCTACTGGTGTACGGCCGATGTAGGATGGATTACAGGTCACAGTTATGTAACGTATGGGCCGATGGCAATGGGTGCGACTCAAATTGTATTCGAAGGCGTGCCAACTTACCCAAATGCTGGCCGTTTTTGGGAAATGATTGAAAAACATAAAGTCTCCATTTTTTATACTGCACCAACTGCCATTCGCTCTCTAATTAAGGCAGGTGAAACCAACCCTGAAACACATCCAAATAAGTTTAATTTATCAAGTTTAAGACTGTTAGGCACAGTTGGTGAGCCGATTAATCCAGAAGCTTGGATGTGGTACTACAAAGAAGTCGGCGGCGAAAAATGTCCAATTGTTGACACTTTCTGGCAAACTGAAACAGGTGGTCATGTGATTACCCCGCTACCAGGTGCTACAGCGCTTGTGCCTGGATCATGCACTCTTCCATTCCCAGGCATCGCGATTGATGTTGTGGATGAAACTGGTCATGACGTGCCTTGGGGTGAAGGTGGCCTATTAGTCATTAAAAAGCCTTGGCCCTCTATGATACGTACCATTTACGGTGATCCAGAGCGTTTCAAAAGCGCTTACTTCCCTGCTGAATTAGGTGGCAAACTCTACCTAGCTGGTGATGGTGCTATTCGAGATAAGGAAACGGGCAACTTCACCATCATGGGTCGTATTGATGATGTATTAAATGTTTCTGGGCACCGTTTAGGCACCATGGAAATCGAGTCAGCACTAGTTGCGCATGACTTGGTAGCGGAAGCCGCTGTAGTAGGCAAGCCAGATGATATTAAAGGTGAATCAATCGTTGCTTATGTAGTACTCAAAGGAGAGCGTGCAACCGGCGAAAAAGCAAAAGAGATTGTTGCAGAATTACGTAATTGGGTAGGTAAAGATATTGGCCCAATTGCTAAACCCAGTGAAATTAGGTTCGGTGATAACTTACCGAAAACCAGAAGTGGCAAAATCATGCGCAGACTGTTACGCAGCTTGGCTAAAGGTGAGGAAATCACATCCGATATTTCTACTTTAGAGAATCCCGCCATTCTAGACCAGCTAAAAGAAGTCGTCAGCTAAGGTATAAACCTATGCCAGCTCAGTTGCTTTATATTGACTAGTAAAATATGACAACGCCTGAAGAGTACCTATTTACTGCTGAAGGCTGTTATATCACTGAGTTGTCAAATATAGCTGATGACCCTGAGGTCTCAATTGCGCAAGCACGTGTCGAATCAAACGTGACCACCACTTGGCATCGCCTAAAAGGCGTCACAGAAAGATATTGCATTATTTCTGGTGAAGGCGTGGTAGAAATTGGCGAGAATGCGCCAAAAGCTGTTAATGCTGGCGATGTTGTTATTATTCCACCCATGACAAGGCAACGCATTAGTAATACAGGTAAAACTGATTTAATTTTTTTAGCGATATGTAGTCCACGGTTTACACCTGCATGTTACGAATCGTGCATATAGTCTATTGAAGCGTCTAAGCTGTATTAACAGTCCACATCTTGTGCGAAAATAGAATCTTGAAATATAGAGATTAAAGACTTAATAAAACATGATAACAACAAGCAACACCCCTCTGAACGTTCCATTTAAAGAAAAAGATGAAGCAAAGTCACTTGGTGCACGCTGGAACCCCGCCACCAAACAATGGTATATCCCAGAAGGTATAGATGATACATCTTTTGCAAAATGGTTAGATAACAAGCCGGTAGATAGCGCCAACAAACCTTTACCAGCTACAAAAGAAAAAAACCCTACCTCCACCCTAACAGCACATACGGGTATAGACGATATCAATGCCATGCTGCGTGATGCAGTTGAAACCAACGATGATTCATCGCTGTGACTGGGCAAATGCTTCTGAGATAGAAGCAAAATATCATGATGAAGAATGGGGCGTACCATTACACGACGATAGGCTGTTGTTTGAATTTCTTATTTTAGAAGGTGCACAAGCCGGCTTGAGCTGGTCCACCATTTTGAATAAGCGTGCAAACTATCGTAAGGCTTTTGATAACTTTGATGTACAAAAAGTAGCCCTCTATTCCAGTACCAAAATTGAGGAATTACTACAAGACAGGGGAATTGTGCGCAACAAACTAAAGATTAATGCCGCCGTGAATAATGCACAACGAGTACTTGAGATTCAAGCTGAATATGGTAGCTTTGATGCTTATATTTGGTCGTTTGTTGAAGGAAGCCCTATCAAAAACCGATGGCAACAACATGCCGACATTCCAACCAATACCCCATTATCTGATGAAATGAGTAAAAACCTTAAACAAAAGGGTTTTAAATTTATTGGCACAACGATTTGCTATGCATTTATGCAAGCAACAGGCATGGTGAATGACCATGTGGTTTCATGTTTTCGCCATACGGAATGCGAATAGCGTTATAGTATGACTGACTATCTTATTAAAACTATTTAAAAGGATTATTGATGGCAACAAATGATACTTGCTGTAGCATTGTCCCTTACTTTAAAGTCCCTGATGAAAACATGGTTGCTTTTAGAGCCTTATGTGAGCAGTTTATGGCAAAAACAAAGAATGAACCGAAGTGCTTGTATTACGGATTTAGTTTTAACGGAAATGAAGCGCATTGTCGCGAGGCCTATCAAGATGCTGAAGGTGCATTAGGACACCTCGAA
>CAXIBZ010000096.1:0-6493 GCA_964022105.1 uncultured Methylophilaceae bacterium | reverse complement strand
AAAATATTTTAGTGGTGTTAGATGAGGCCTATGATGAGTATTTATCTGTTGACGATAAATCAGAAGCAATTCAATGGTTGAGTTACTTTAATAATTTGATTATTTCACGCACTTTTTCGAAAGCATATGGTCTAGCAGGTTTACGCGTTGGATTTGGTTTAATGCATTCTGAGGTTGCTGATATATTGAATCGAGTGCGGCAACCATTTAATGTCAATTCGATTGCACAAGCAGCTGCGACGGCATCATTAGCTGATGATGATTTTGTTGCGCGTAGTTATGCAGCTAATCAAGCTGGAATGCTGCAATTGACACAAGGGTTGAATCAACTTGGATTAAGTTACATTGATTCATATGCTAATTTTATTAGTTTTAAGGTTAACAATGCGGCTAAAGTAAATCAACGGTTACTGGAAAATGGCGTTATTGTTCGACCTGTAGCGAATTACGAGATGCCAGATTATTTGCGAGTGAGCATTGGGCTCTTTTCTGAAAATCAACGCTTTTTAGAAGTGTTAACGACTATATTAAATACGAATGACTGAATACGAAAAGCAACAATTTGAGAAGCTGGCGACGGATGATGTCCGTATTGTGCAGGTTAAAGAACTAATCAAGCCAGTTGAACTCATTGAAAAATTAAAAGAAAGCACAACTAGCACTAATAATATTATTGCGACACGTGCTGCGGTACACCGTGTGCTACATGCAAAAGATGATCGTTTACTCGTTGTTGTTGGGCCTTGTTCTATTCATGATACAACTGCGGGACTAGAGTATGCGCGCCGCCTACTAGCGGTGCGAAAAGAATTGTCTGATGATTTGTTAATTGTCATGCGCGTTTATTTCGAAAAGCCAAGGACCACAGTTGGTTGGAAAGGGTTGATTAATGACCCTAAATTGGATGGAACTTATGACATTAATTTGGGTTTAGAAAAAGCCCGTCAATTTTTACTAGATGTGAACGAATTAGGCATGCCTGCTGGCATGGAGTTTTTGGATACCATTACACCCCAATATACGGCTGACCTAGTCAGTTGGGGCGCAATTGGGGCACGTACGACGGAATCTCAAGTGCATCGAGAGCTTGCATCTGGACTCTCTTGTCCAGTAGGGTTTAAGAATGGCACTGATGGTGGCGTAAGAGTTGCAATTGATGCAATAAAAACAGCGAGCAGCCCACACCGCTTTTTATCAGTTACAAAACAGGGTGAGTCCGCAATTATTGTGACAACTGGCAATGAAGATTGTCATGTCATTTTACGCGGTGGGAAAACACCAAATTACGAAGCGCAACACGTTGATGATGTCTGCAGGCTTCTCTCAGCAGCAGCATTGCCGCAACGGTTAATGATTGATTGTAGCCACGCGAACAGCCAAAAAATTTATGAGCGGCAAATTCAAGTCGCTGCTAATATTGCCGAGCAAATCTCAAGTGGTGATGACCGTATTGCCGGTGTTATGATTGAGTCACATTTAAAAGCAGGAAAGCAAGCTTACTCACCAGGATGCGAGCTTGAGTATGGCAAGTCGATTACAGATGCCTGTCTGGGTTGGGAAGACACAGAGGTGCTATTGAAAGACTTGGCCAAAGCGGTCAGAATACGTCGAGAAAAGAAATAAGCATCGATTCGAAAAAGCGCCTAGAAACAGGTGCTTTTTTTCTTTTATCTGATATTGACGAAGCATCATGAAAATCACTAGCTGGAACTCATTGTAGCTTGCAGGAGTGTTTTGAAACCAATGCGTACTATATCAATCCTACATGTAAGGCTATTAATAATTAAATGAGGAGAGTAGTAATGTGGAAAACACCTGTAGTAACTGAAATGCGCTTTGGCTTTGAAGTGACAATGTATATATTTAATCGCTAATTGTTAATTTTGAAAACAGTTAAGGTATTTATTTAATAATATTTTGCGCGTACGAGCGTAAAATTTAATTTTTTGTAAAGTTAGTTAAGATTATGCATATACACGTATTAGGATCAGGTGCTGGTGGCGGGTTTCCACAATGGAATTGTAATTGTGAGAATTGCAAGGGTGTTCGTGCTGGAACAATCAAAGCAACGCCACGTACACAATCGTCAATTGCAGTGAGTGCAAATGGCACAGATTGGATTTTATTCAACGCTTCACCTGATATCAAGAAGCAACTTGACGATTTTCCAGCGTTTCAACCAGCTCGGCAAGTGCGTGACACTGCGTTATCGGCAATTGTCATCACAGATGCACAAATTGATCACGTAACAGGCTTATTAACGCTGCGTGAACACAACAAACCTTGGGATATATACTGTACAGCTGCCGTGAAAGATGATTTAACAACTGGCTTTCCTGTATTTAACATACTCAGTCACTTCCGTGGCATTAATCATCATGAAATTGCAACGGATCAAGCAACGTTTACCATTCCAAGTGCTGATGGACTGGAGTTCATCGCAGTACCTTTATTGAGTAATGCTCCACCGTATTCGCCACACCGAGACAATACTGTGCCTGGAGATAACGTTGGCATGAACATTAAAGATACTCGCACAGGTAAGAGCCTATTTTATGCGCCTGGATTAGGTGTGGCGGAGCCTCATGTGCTGGAATATATGCGTAATGCTGATTGTATATTAGTCGATGGAACAGTTTGGACTGATGATGAAATGTCTAAAGAGGGAATTAGCAATAAACGCGCTAGCGAAATGGGGCATTTGGATCAATCCAGTGCCGGCGGCATTATGAGTATCTTGAATGTAATGGAAAAACCACGAAAAATTTTGATTCATATCAATAACACCAATCCTATTTTAAATGAAGATTCACCACAGCGAGCGACCTTGAATGCTGCAGGCATCGAGTTGGCTTATGACGGTATGGATATTACGCTTTAGGAGAATCTAAAAATGAGTGAAACAAACAACAATTTAAAACCATGGTCTCGTGAAGAGTTTGAAGAAAAATTACGCGAGAAAGGTAAAGGTTATCATATCTATCATCCATTTCACGTGATGATGTATGAAGGCAAGTTGACAAAAGAACAGTTGCAAAGTTGGGTGGCTAATCGTTTTTACTACCAAATTGCGATACCAATGAAAGATGGCGCTATTTTGTCAAACTGTCCGGATGTTGAAGTACGTAAACAATGGATTGTGCGTATTACAGACCACGATGGTGTTGGTGATACGATGGGTGGTATTGAGGCATGGATACAATTAGGAAAAGCCGTTGGCCTGACCCGTGAGCAAGTGACTAGTCTAAAAATGGTTACCCCAGGCGTGCGGTTTGCAGTGGATGCTTATATTAATTTTGCTAAACAAAGACCATGGCAAGAAAGCGTTTGCTCAAGTTTAACCGAACTATTTGCGCCGCACATTCATCAACAACGGATTAGTTCATGGCCAAGCATGTATCCATGGATAGATGAAAGTGGTTTAGTTTATTTCAAAAAACGCCTCACAGAAGCAAGAAGAGATGTTGAGCAAGGTTTGGATGTAACGTTAAATTACTTTAGTCAGTCACGTGAGATGCAAATGAAGGCACTTGATATATTGCAATTTAAGCTGAATGTATTGTGGGTAATTGCAGATTCAATCATGTTGCAGTCAACAAAAATTACAACAGAAGGTCAGGCGTATACCTCGCAACCTGTTATTGAGATTAAGTAGATGAGTGAAATTAACAATATTACTGATGCTGATATCTACGCAATAGCGCCGCATCACCGCTTTCAGTGGGAAGAGGCACAAAATAGCTATGTTATTCTTTTTCCTGAAGGAATGGTTAAATTGCATGGCGGTGCAGGTGAGATTTTAAAACGCGTCAATGGTGAAACCACTGTTGGCACCATTGTTAACGAACTAAAATCCGCTTTTCCAGATGCACCAGAACTTGAAAAAGATATTTACGGAATGTTTGATTTAGCATTAGGAAAAGCTTGGATAACGAAAGTTAGCTAAGCATAGGAGTAACAAATGACACAAAATTCATTAGGTGAGTCAGTGGTACAAAAAACTGTTCAAGGCGCAAGCCAGAAGAACAATGGCGTCGCTGCCAACATCACCCAAACACAACCACTCTGGCTATTGGCTGAAGTAACATATCGCTGTCCGCTACATTGTGCCTTTTGTTACAACCCAACTGACTATAACAAACACACGCAAAATGAACTGTCGACGGAACATTGGATAAAGGCATTGCGTGAAGCACGCAAAATGGGTGCTATACAGCTTGGTATTTCTGGTGGCGAACCGCTTTTGAGAGATGATATTGAAGAGATTGTCATTGAAGCCAAGAAGCTAGGATATTACAGTAATTTGATTACTTCTGGCGTTGGGCTTACCGAGAAGCGTATTCAGGCATTTAAAGAAGGCGGTTTAGATCATATTCAACTTTCTATGCATGATATTACTGAAGAAATTAACAATTTCATCACGAATACCAAAACATTTGAACTGAAGAAAAAAGTTGCAGCAATGATTAAAAATCATGGCTATCCTATGGTGCTAAACGTTGTAATTCATCGTTACAACATTGGGCACATGAAAGAAATATTGGAGATGGCTGAAGCGTTAGGAGCAGATTACATTGAGCTTGCCAACACGCAGTATTACGGATGGTCTTTAGTCAACCGTAGCCAATTGATGCCATTGAAAGAACAAGTGGAAGAAGCTGAGCGCATTACAAATGAGTTTAGGGAAAAAGCTGGCAGTAAAATGAAGATATTCTTCGTTGTACCAGATTATTTTGGAGATAGGCCCAAAAAATGCATGAATGGTTGGGGTGAGGTGTTCATGATAGTAACTGCAAATGGTGACGTACTACCCTGTCACTCTGCACGTGTACTGCCTGAGATGGAGTTTCCGAATGTACGAGATCATGGTTTAGACTATGCTTGGAAAGACTCGCCTGCCTTTAATAAATATCGTGGGGATGCATGGATGAAAGAGCCATGCAGAACATGTCCTGAAAAAGAAAATGATTTAGGCGTTTGTCGATGCCAGGCATTCTTGCTCTCAGGTGATGCGGAAAGTGCAGATCCTGTATGTTCATTGTCACCCAATCATTATTTAATTGAACAGGCGATAGAGGACTCTAAAAACCCAGTATTATCATCTCAACCAATTATTTTCAGAACAGATAAAAATTCTAAAAAATACGTAGAAGGTGACAAAGAGCGGGTTGAAAGCTTCCATGCACTACCATAATTGATAGCAGGTATAATAAGGCGCAGATACTGCGCCTTTTTTATTATTTCATTTATTAGAGTTACTATTGAAAACACATTCTATTTTTCTTGCTTATGCTTTAGCCGCCTTAGCTGCATTAGCCCCATTTGCAATTGATACCTACTTACCTGCATTTCATGTGATTGCTGAGTCGCTTGGTGCCTCTGATGTAGAAGTTCAGCAAAGTCTTACTTTTTATTTGCTCCCTTACGCTGTCATGACTCTGTGGCATGGCGCTATTTCAGATGCGATAGGGCGAATTACAACGGTCAAATGGGGTTTAGGTATCTTTATTTTGGCAAGTATCGGCTGCGCATTTTCCCCCAATATTGAAACACTTTGGTTCTTTAGGGCGTTACAAGGTGCAAGTGGAGGTGCTGGCAATACCATTGCCCGCGCAATGGTCAGGGATTTGTTCGAAGGGCATCAAGCACAGCGTGTGATGGCTACTGTTCAAATGCTATTTGGTATTGCGCCTGCTGTAGCGCCGATTATTGGTGGTTTCCTATTAGGCATCAATTGGCATATTATTTTTATTTTTTTAGCTATTTATGCAGGCCTTAGTCTATGGGCTGCAGTTAAGTTTTTACCAGAAACAATGCCTGTAGAGAGACGAACTGAACTTTCAGCGGCTAATGTGATTGCTAATTATAAAAAGACCTTTAGTGATTTAGAGTTCACAAAATTGGTTATTGCAATAGGCGCTAATTTTTCAGGATTTTTTATTTATGTGCTTGCCAGTCCTGTGTTCTTAGGAAAGCACCTAAATTTAGCGCCAAATCAATATAGCTATTTATTTATTCCTACGGTAACTGGCATGATTGCAGGTTCATATCTGGCCAAGCGTGTTGCAGGAAAATACTCGGCTAAGCGTGTTGTTAGACTGTCCTATGGCTGGATGGGCTTAATGGCCAGTATTAATATAATTGTCTGTTACACACAGCCAATAAGTCTGGTTGCAAATATTTTACCTGTGGCTTTATTTAATATTGGCATGGCAATGTGTATGTCTGTTTTATCAATTGCTGCGTTAGATAGACATAAAAAAATCCGTGGTACTGCTGCATCTGGACAAGCCTTTATGCAAATGCTACTTTCAACTGTTTCTGCAGGCATCATCGTACCATTAGTCTGGTATGCACCTGTTGGGCTAGCAATGGCAATGGTTGCTTATGTGCTATTGGGTTTGATAACCGTTACAACAACAGAGCTTTGGCATGCAAATTAAGTTGGTGTTTAATAATCAAGCTTGATTACTACTTAACTCAGCATTTTTCT
>CAXIBZ010000095.1:0-6535 GCA_964022105.1 uncultured Methylophilaceae bacterium | reverse complement strand
ACAACGAAGCGGCTGCTGTACGTATAGAAAATGCAATTAAAAAAGTCTTAGCTGCAGGTTTCCGCACTGGTGACATATATGAAGAAGGTATGAAAAAAGTGAGTTGTTCTGAAATGGGTGACCAAATCGTAGCTGCGATGTGATTTTTATTAGCATGAATCAAGAGCGACTGTTTATTACGAACAGTCGCTTTTCTGCGATAATAGAATGATGTATAACTGAGGAGATTTTAATGGCACAGTTTGATAATGTTAGTGTAAAAAAGAAAGCCAACATTTACTTTGATGGAAAGTGTGTCAGTCATACTGTACTTTTCCCCAATGGAACTCGCAGTACGTTAGGAGTGATTTTCCCATCAACACTAACATTCAATACTGAATCACCAGAATTGATGGAGATTAACTCAGGTGTTTGTAAAGTGAGGCTTTCAAAAGGCGAGGCTTGGCGCACCTATCAATCTGGTGATAAATTCGCTATACCTGGTAATAGTAGTTTTGACATAGAAGTTACAGAAACTTTAGACTATGTTTGTCATTATGAGTAAAGATAATTAGCGTGAATTGTTTCTGCAAAATTAGCACCATGTTTTACTACGATGCTTAAAAGTAAACTGAGGAGAGAGTATGCCTTCATTTGATATTACGTCAGAGGTCGATAAAGTTGCATTAGGAAATTCAATTGATACGGCGTCGAAACAAATCGTTAATCGTTATGATTTTAAAGGGTCATCAGCCAAGCTTGAGTTTAATGATAAGGATTTTGTTATTACCGTGTATGGCGATAACGAATTTCAATTAAATCAAATAAAAGACATATTGTTGCCTGCGATGGAGAAAAAAGAACCAGACTCAACCAAAAGACTGGAACATAAAGACCCACAAACAATCTCAGGTAATAAGTTGAAACAAGAGTTATTGGTAAAAGATGGTATCGATAGTGATTTAGCAAAAAAACTTGTCAAAACGGTTAAAGATAGTCGCTTGAAAGTGCAAGCAAGTATCCAGGGTGATGCTGTGCGCGTAACTGGTGCAAAACGTGATGTATTGCAAGAGGTGATTGCTCTCATTAAAAAAAGTATCACTGACTTTCCACTTAAATTTGGCAACTTTAGGGATTAGATTGTAATTAAGGATGTAAGATGAAAAAGTTAATTATTGTGATGATAAGTATGTTGCTACTTGTGGGGTGTAATACTTGGCGTGGATTTGGCCAAGATTTAGAAAAAGCTGGGGAAGCAATTCAAAAAAAAGCAAATGATTAAGGATTACTTAATCAGTAAATAGTTATGGATAAAATATGTTAAAAGTAGGTTTCGTTGGTTGGCGTGGCATGGTTGGCTCAGTATTGATGCAACGCATGATAGAAGAGAATGATTTTGTTGATATCGAACCACAATTTTTCACCACTTCGCAAACAGGGGCAGCTGCACCTGAAATAGGAAAAGACTCGCCTGCATTAAAAGATGCAAAAAACATTGATGCATTGAAGGATATGGATGTGATTGTGTCTTGTCAGGGCGGAGATTACACAACTGAAGTTTTTCCAAAACTAAGGGCTGATGGATGGCAAGGACATTGGGTTGATGCTGCCTCTAGTTTGAGAATGGAGAAAGATGCTGTCATCATTCTAGATCCAGTTAATATGCATGTGATTCAAGACGCCTATACAAATGGTAATAAAAATTGGATTGGTGGCAACTGTACTGTATCATTAATGCTGATGGCCTTACACGGCCTGTTTAAGGCTGATTTAATCGAATGGGTGACAGCCATGACATATCAAGCAGCATCTGGCGCTGGAGCAAAGAATATGCGCGAACTGATAACACAGATGAGGGTAATTGGTGCTTCTGTTTCAGACTTAATTGACAATCCAGCATCAGCAATACTTGAAATTGATAAAAAAGTGGCGGATACAATCCGCTCTGATGGTTTTCCTAAGAGCAACTTTGGTGTGCCTCTTGCAGGTAGTTTAATCCCCTGGATTGATAAAGATTTAGCAAATGGACAAAGCAAGGAAGAATGGAAAGCTGGAGTTGAAACAAATAAAATATTAGGACGTCAAGATAACCCTATTATGATTGATGGCCTCTGCGTCCGTGTTGGGGCAATGCGATGCCATTCACAAGCGTTAACAATTAAATTGAAGCAAGATGTTCCTTTGGAAGAAATTAATCAATTGCTAGCAGAAGCGAATAACTGGTCGACTGTGGTTCCAAATGAGCGTGATGCTAGCATACTTAAACTTTCTCCAGCCGCAGTGACTGGCACATTAGATACGCCAGTAGGGCGTGTGCGCAAGATGTCGATTGGAAAAGGTTATATTTCAGCCTTTACTGTTGGGGATCAACTATTATGGGGCGCAGCAGAGCCTTTAAGGCGCATGCTCCGCATTCTGGTGGAATCCTAAAATACAGTCCAATACTGCTTTTATTGATATGCTATAACAATGCCGTGTGAATTGTTTTTGTATAAAAAACACACTAATCATTAAACAATTACATACGCAGTGAATATAATGTGTATTATGAGCTTGCATCCCTAACTGATTGATGTTAATTTCGTTATTGCAATAAAAGCGATAAAATGTAGGCTTAAAAAATATTAAGGTGGAAAAGTGCATCTCTTAAAAATAAAGAAATTGTCGATAGCTTTAGGCTTGACGCTATTACCTGTTTCGGTTTTGGCTGCAGGACTTGGTCAATTAAACATGGCTTCTGGCATTGGTGAACCCCTTAAAGCAGAGATTGAGCTTCTATCAGTAAGTCCTGCAGAAAAAGCGTCACTAAAAGCGAATATTGCACCAGAATCAGCCTACGCAGCGCAAGGTTTAGAACGTCCGGCATCACATCAAGATATTCAGGTGCAAGTTGCTAAAAACGCAAGCGGCAAGGATGTGCTTAAGCTCAGATCAAATCAGCCTATCGACGAACCGTTTTTAGATATGTTGGTTGAAGTTGAGTGGGAAACAGGACGTATTTTAAGAGAATATACGGTCTTGTTAGATCCGCCCGGTTACAATAATCAGGCAGCAACGATAGAAACCCCAGCTATTAAAGCAACAAATAACACAAAAACAACAGCAACAGATGGTGTAACGGCAAACAAAACAGTCCAAACTACCACTGCACCTACTCCATCAACAAGCACTGAATATACAGCGCCGCCTGAAGATTACCTAACAAAACAAGGTGATACACTATCTAAAATTGCGCGTCGCATGAAGCCTGAAGGCATCAGTTTGGATCAGATGCTGGTCGGTTTGTTTGAAGCAAACCCTGAAGCATTTGATGGTAACAATATGAATAGATTGAAGGTGGGTAAAATATTGCAACCGCCTTCACAAGAAACACTGGAATCGATTAGCAGAAAAGAAGCTGTTAACGAGATTAAGCTACAAACCGCGAATTGGAATGAGTATCGTAACAAATTAGCAGGGATGGTTGATAGTACTGCTCCTTTGGCGAGCGACGAGGAATCGCAATCCAGTAGTGGTAAAATTAAACCAGCAACAGAAGATCAGTCAGCAGCGGAAAGTGTAGGCCCTAAAGATGTTGTCAAACTCTCATCTGGTGATGCAAAAGCAATAGAAGCGGACATGCAAGCAAAAATCACTGCGCTACAAGAAGAAGTAAGCGCTCGTGAAAAAGGATTAAAAGATGCGCAAGATAGAATTGGTGCGCTAGAAAAGCAAATTGAAGACATGCAAAAACTCCTCACCTTGAGGAATGATTCATTAGCAGACGCACAAAAGGCCTCTGAGCAGACTCCAGTAGCGCAGCAAACCGATGTAGAAACTGAAGAGGCTAAAGTTGAGCCGTCTGCTCCAGTCGTTAGACTTGGTACCAAGTTAGAGGGTGCCGAAGAAGTTAAACAAACGGCAGAAGCAGACGTGGCAAAGCCAGCACCTGTACAGCAATCAACGCAGCCAGCAACACCAGTTGAGCAACCTGGCTTTTTTGCAAGCTTCATTGAAACATTCTCTAGCATTTTTAAAGACTTAAATACCGCGATATTAGGTGCTGTGGCAGCTTTGCTTGCTTTACTTGTAGGAGCGTGGCTCTATTTGCGTAACAAACGTAGAAAGAATCTTGCTGATTTTGAGCAGGGCATCATGACGTCAGGTGGTTTGAAAGCAAATACAGTATTTGGAAATACATCTGGTGCTAGTGTTGATACTGGGGACACTTCCTTCTTAACAGATTTCTCTCAAAGCACCAGTGGTGGCATGATTGATACTAATGATGTCGATCCTATTGCTGAGGCGGAAGTCTACATGGCTTATGGTCGCGATGCACAAGCTGAAGAGATACTGAAAGATGCTATTTCAAAAGAACCCAAGCGTTATGAGTTGCATTTAAAACTGTTAGAAATGTATGCAGCTAGCAAAAATATGTCTGCTTTTGAACCCGTATCTGGTGAGTTTTATACGACACTGGGTGGGGATAATCCGACTTGGGCAAAAGTGGCTGAAATTGGAATTAAACTTGAACCAAACAACCCACTCTACCAAATTAAAGAAGGGTTGCCAGTCGCTAAAGATATTTCAGGTCGTGAAGATGTAAATAAAAAACTGGATGCAACAGATTTTGACGATTCACCATTGGCAGGTGAGGCTGACTTAGATTTTTCTCTAAGCGATGATAATGCCGAAAGCGATGATTTTATATCCTCTTCCACACCGTTAGATGATGTTCCTACCATCACTGATGATCAAGCACAAAACAAATCAATTGAGTCAGATGATGAAAATCTAAACACTTTAGATAGAGAGAATAAGTTAGATATTGATGATTCTGGGCTAGATTTTGATTTGAACACAGATGAGGAAACACAGGCGACAGACAGCAATGACTTTGACAGTCCTGTCAACGAAGAATCATTTGCACATACGATGCCAAATTTAGACTTTCCATCGTTAGAAGTGGATACAGACGCACTGAATATTGGTGAAGTTGATGAAGACAAAATAGCAGACTCGGAAAGTGAACAAGTTAAGTTTGACAATGAAGACGCTAAAGAGACACCAGTATTAGAAATGCCAAATGATTTGTCATTAGACATATCCGAAGATGATCAACAAATTGATTTCTCTGAAGAAAGTATTCAAGAAAATGATTCTGAAGAGACAAGCGAGCCAGAAAGTTTTGGTTTCGATATTGACACCATTACAGAAGACAACAACACACCAGAAAATGATATTAATACATTTGAAACCTCTGATGAACCAAATGTATTAGATATGTCTGATATGTCTCTAGATGTTGATGATGATGTAGGTGGTGCGATATCTGAAGCTGAATTTGAGTCTAATGCAGATCAATCTCCATTAGAAACTGCTGACGAGCCAGAGTCAGAGGAGGTGGAAACCAAGCTTGAGCTAGTCGCTGCATATATCGATATGGAAGATAAAGAGGGCGCTAAAGAGTTACTTGATGAAGTACTCAAAGAGGGTGGTGCAAAACAACGCAAACGTGCAGAAGACATACTTGCAACATTACATTAGTGTTTGTTAAAACAGACGGAGCCGGACAACGTCCGGCTTTTTTATATTTCATTAAAATGTGTGAAGTCTTAGACCAGATAAGCGTAAATGATCATTAATTCAACAACACAACTATTATTGCTGTTAATGTTTGCCTTCACATTGAACCTATGGACACTCAACACATTATTACTGTTTTTTTTAGTTTCACTTGTATTGCATATTTACCTTAAAAACAAGCATTATTTTCTATTAATGAAGCGACTAAAATGGTTTTATATAGTGATGTTTGTTATTTTTGTGTTTAATACACCTGGTCAACATGTCCCCAATTGGCCTAGTTGGGCACAACCCACTTATGAAGGTTTAGTTGCGGGTTTAAAACAGTTTGTTCGAATAGCAACAATATTGGCTGTATTATCACTTGTGTTAATCAGCAATAATAAACAACAACTCATTTCGGGGCTATACTTTCTGATCAAGCCTTTTGCGTATTTTGGATTGGATGTAAAGCGATTTTCAGCACGGTTATGGCTCACTTTACATTATGTTGAGTTGCGCGAGGAAGGCAATGATAATTCGCTAATCACTATACCAAAACATATAGCAGACAGTCTAAATACAATTTTCTGCGAAGACACACATGATGATGTTGTTGTGGAGCTAAATAATCCTGAATTTACCCTTGTTGATCTGGTGGCCATTTCCTGTATGCTGCTTGTCACAGCGTATGCCATATTGAACTAGGTGATTTGATGCGAATAGCGCTTGGGGTGGAGTATGATGGTGCAAACTTTTGTGGCTGGCAAAGTCAACCGACTGGCTGTGGCGTACAAGATGTTCTAGAATCAGCAATAGCTAAGATTGCGCAAGAACCCATTCGTGTTCATGCTGCAGGTCGCACAGATACGGGTGTACATGCACTTATGCAAATTGTCCATTTTAACGTTGAGGTAATAAGACCAGAGACCGCATGGGTGAGAGGGGTCAATGCCTTCTTACCACCATCTGTAAGAGTTCTATGGTCTAAACAAGTATCAGAGACATTTCA
>CAXIBZ010000094.1:0-6613 GCA_964022105.1 uncultured Methylophilaceae bacterium | reverse complement strand
TATTCACGTCTGTATTTTCTAAGTTTGTCTGGTCTAGACATAAATTAAGTATTTCCGTTTGCTTTTGCTTATCAAACCGACGCGCTAAGTTTACTTGGAATTTTTTTACTAGTTCAGGGATACCTTCATTGCGTCTGCGACGGTGACCAATTGGATACTCCACTGCAATATTGCTTGATTGCGACCCATCCTTAAAGAAAATCTGAATGGCATTGGCGATAGAGCGCTTTTCAGGGTCTAGATAGTCACGCGTGTAATCTGCATTTTCAACACAAGTCATTTTCTCACGTAAGCGGTCAATGCGTGGGTCATCTGCAACAATATCTTCGTAATCTTTCGCGGTTAATTTGCCTTTCAATAATCCAATCGCCGTCATATATTGAATACAGTGATCGCGGTCTGCAGGATTATCTAGCGGGCCAGTTTTATCGATAATACGAATCGCAGACTCATGTGTGGTAATGACAATTTTATCAATGGCATCAATTTGCGCTAAGGTTTGTAATTTGCTACCAACTTCTTTATTTAACTGAAACGCAGATTCAACTGCTGTCTGTGCATGGAATTCAGCTGGGAAAGAGATTTTAAATAAGACATGTTCCATCACGTAAGAACCATATGCTCGCTGAAACTCAAATGGTTTTCCTTTAAAAAGCACGTCATAAAAGCCCCATGTTTTGGCGGTGAGCGCAGAAGGGTAACCCATTTCACCTTGCAATGTCATCCACGCCAGTCTGACCGCCCTAGAGGTCGCATCACCCGCAGCCCATGACTTACGAGAACCTGTATTCGGTGCATGTCGATAGGTACGTAAACTTTGACCATCAACAAAAGCATTAGAGACTGCGTTGATTACATCTTCTTTAGTACCGCCTAACAGTTTAGTGACAACTGCAGTAGAAGCAATCTTGACTAAGATAACATGGTCGAGACCGACGCGATTGAAACTATTTTCCAGCGCTAGTACACCTTGAATCTCATGTGCTTTAATCATTGCAGTTAAGACATCTTTCACCTTGAGTGGCACTTTACCTTCAGCAACATTTTTTCTAGAGATGTAGTCTGCAACAGCTAATATGCCACCCAAATTATCGGATGGATGTCCCCATTCCGCGGCGAGCCAGGTATCGTTAAAATCCAGCCAACGAATCATTGCCCCAATATTAAAAGCGGCAAGAATTGGGTCTAACTGATAGTTTGTACCAGGCACTTTAGCGCCATTAGGGACAATAGTGCCTTTAATAACTGGCCCCAATAGTTTTTTGCAGGCTTGGTAGTCTAACGCTTCAAAGCCGCAGCCCAATGTATCCATCAAGCAGTTGCGCGCAGTATCATAAGCTTCATCTGATTGGATTTCATAGTCCATGACATAATTGGCGATATCCACGATCACTTGATCGGGGGCGGGGCGGACATTTGAGATGTGTGCTGACATAAATACAGTTACCTTTATCAATAAGTTTTTAAGTGTATCGCTGTGTTGCTCGCCATTTAAAAAGCCTCGCTGTACTATTTGTACTATCTCGGTTTTTGCATGGCTCGCGCCTTGCGCTATAGCTTAAAACCTTGATTGCTAAAGGCAACTTAAGTGCGACACAGCATGATTTTTAAAACAGTGTTTCTCTCTATCGTTTATCTAGCGGGACGAACGGTCTGTTATCAGGCCCCGTATACTCCGCATTCGGGCGAATAATCTTATTATCAATGCGCTGCTCAATCGCATGTGCGACCCAACCTGTGGTGCGTGAAATCACAAAAATCGGTGTGAACATGCCTGTCGGTATGCCCATCATGTGATAACTAGACGCGCTGTACCAATCCAGATTTGGGAACATTTTTTTCTCACGCCACATCGTTTCTTCTATACGCGCAGACACATTAAATAATCGCATGTCGCCAGCATCTTCGCTTAGTGCGCGGCTAACGGACTTGATGGATTCATTACGTGGATCGCCGATGGTATAAACAGGATGACCAAAACCAATAATGATTTCCTTGCGCGCCATACGTGCCAAGATATCTGCTTCCGCTTCATCAGGTGTTTGATAACGTTCGATAATCTCCATAGCGGCCTCATTGGCACCGCCATGTTTTGGTCCACGCAGCGCACCGATTGCACTGGTGATGCAAGAGTACATATCTGAAAGTGTGCCTGATACCACCCGCGCAGTGAATGTAGACGCATTAAACTCATGTTCGGCATATAAAACTAATGAGGTATTCATCGCATCAATATGCAATTGTTTTGGTTTTTTGCCGTGTAATAAATGTAAGAAATGGGCAGCAACAGAGTCATCATCCGTTTCCACTGCAATGCGTTTACCGTTATGGCTAAAGTGATACCAATAAATTAATATTGAGCCAAAACAAGCAATTAAGCGATCACCCAGATTTTTAGCATCTTCCATGTTATGGTCTTCAACCTCAGGCTCTAACGTGCCTAACATAGAACAGCCTGTGCGCATCACATCCATTGGGTGCGCGTTCGCAGGAATTTGCTCCAACACAGTTTTGAGCGCTGCAGGTAGTCCGCGTAGTTTTTTCAGTTTTTGATGATAAGCAGACAGCTCTTTTTGGTTTGGCAGTTCACCATGGATCAGTAAGTATGAAACTTCCTCAAATGTAGCATTTTTGGCCAGATCAATAATATCGTAACCGCGATAATGTAAATCATTGCCTGTATGGCCCACAGTACAAATGGCGGTAGACCCTGCTGAAACGCCAGCGAGGGCAACGCCTTTTTTCTTTTTTGGGGTCTCGGTGGCTTGAATCGGATTTGCGGTCGTATTCATTGTATTCTCCTTAATGTCTTAAAAATAAAGGGAAGTGGGTGAGGGTAATACTGCAATCGCCTTTTTCGCTTTATTTTTTATAGAGTGCATCTAATTTCTGTTCAAATGCGTGGTAACCTAAGTATTCGTATAAATCCATACGCGTTTGCATAGTGTCTAATACATTTTTTTGGGTGCCTTCTTTTTTAACTGTCTGGTAGACATTTAATGCAGCCAAGTTCATCGCTCGGAAAGCGGAGAGCGGATAGAGCACCATGCTGACATCGGCAGTTGCTAGCTCATCAACTGTGAACAAAGGGGTCGAACCAAACTCAGTGATATTAGCCAGAACAGGCACCTTTACTGCATCTACAAACTGCTTGTACATGCCTAATTCAGTCATGGCTTCCGGGAAAATCATGTCGGCACCAGCTTCAACGCAAGCGCAAGCACGATCAATGGCTGATTGCAAACCTTCTACTGCTAATGCATCAGTGCGTGCCATGATGACAAAGCTGTCATCGGTTCTAGCATCGACTGCTGCCTTGACACGGTCAACCATTTCCTCTTGACTCACAATGGCTTTATTGGGGCGATGTCCACAGCGTTTGGCGCTGACTTGGTCTTCGATATGTACCGCAGCAGCACCTGCTTTTTGCACGCTTTTGATGGTGCGTGCAATATTGAATGCGCCACCAAAACCAGTATCAATATCAACTAATAATGGGGTATCGACTGCATCAGTAATGCGGCGCACATCAACCAAGACATCTTCTAGTGTTGAAATACCTAAGTCTGGTAAACCTAAGGAACCTGCAGCCACACCGCCGCCAGAAAGATAGATAGCCTTAAACCCAGATTGAGTTGCTAGCATGGCATGGTATGCGTTAATGGCACCAATAATTTGTAATGGATGTTCAGCTGCTAATGCAGCGCGAAAGCGCATGCCAGCTGTTTCTATAGTACTCATGGTTGACCCTTTTACGAAAAGAATGCGGTTGTTGCCTCTTCTGGCATCGCAACGCCAGTGAGTTTTGCTTTTTGTAGAATTTCCCAAAAATAGCGATAAGTTGCGCGATCATGTAGCTCGCCTGCATACTGAATTGGGCCCCATTCTGCTGCTTGTGCTGTTAGCAAGATGTTGGCTGCATCCATAACCTCATCAAAATTCGGTTTCATTGCATCTACAATCGCTTGAATCTGCGTTGGATAAATACTCCACATCCGCATAAAGCCAAACTCATTGCGCGCGCGCGAAGCATCACTGTATGTCGTTTCTACATTTTTAAGATCTAATGTCACGTTGTGTGCAGGGACAACGCCATTACCCAGCGCGGCGGCAGCGACTTCTGCTTTAGCGCGGGCTAATAGGCGATGTTCAAACTGACCTGGGCTGCGCATAGCGCTAGCTGGAATAGCACCGTTATGTGCGCTAACAAAATCCATTAATCCAAAATCTAACACTTGCAACCAAGGCAGTTTGGCTATTTCATGTACTTGACGCAATGCCCCGTGTGTTTCAATCAGAATATGTACTGGAATCACTCGCTCAATGCCATTGAAAGTTGCCATTTTTTGCAGATAGGCAATCATTTCTTGCGCCTGACTAATGTCGGTACATTTTGGAATAGTGATGTAACTTAATACATTGCCTGCGCCCGCAATGAGAATATCAATGTCTTGCTTCCAAGATGGATGCGTATAGTCATGAATACGCGCGCCTGCCATTTTGTGTTTGTTTGCATCAGAACTTAACACGCGCACAATCATTTCTGCATGCTCACGCTCTTGGCCGCTGGCGGCACCATCTTCGCAATCGCATGTAATATCAAAGACAGGCCCAATACTGTCTTGTAAGCCTAGTGCTTTTAGAATTAATTTTTCGCTACCTGCAAAATGCTCGCAAGCCGGAATTAAAGGGAACGGTTTTTCACCGCCAAACAGTGCTTCATTTGGATGTACAGCCATCATTCACTTCCTTTTCGAGGTATTGCTACAGTGTAATCTAAGTCAAGTACCACATTTTGGTGGTAGTCTTGATTGTTTTTAATCTGTTCAAGTGCAGAAGGGGGCATGTTTTTCATTCCCACCATTCTTAACCGTAATGCGCCCATGTCACTGCGGCCAGGTAAATCCCATTTGTCTAGCACCTCTGTCACGCTATAGATAGTATCGCCTGCAAACGTTGGATTAACGTGCGTGCCACCATTGATTGCCAAAATACTTAACGCATTTTCTAGGCCTTCATTGCTCAATGCGCGACAAGCAGAGATCACAACACCACCATAAACAAGACGTTTTCCAATTGCTGTGCTTTGCATCAAATGGGCATCAAAATGTAGGCGAGCGTTATTTTGGTATAGCTTTGTTGCCAGTGTATGGTCACTATCATTAATCGTCATGCCAGCGGGATGATCCAGACGTTCTCCAACTTGATAATCCTCCCAGAAAAATTGACCGCCCGTCACATTGCTGATTTCATCATGTGTCTGAAGGTAGCTAGGCAGCTTCAATTGCTTTGGAGAAACAAATGCGGGTAAGTCTGGGATAACCGTTGTTGGCGCTGCTGACAAAGTATCTTTTTTATGTACCATCACCCAGCGCACCCAGCTAATCACGGGTAAATTATTTTGGTTAACCGATGTTGAACGAACCCAGACCACTCCGCTCTTGCCATTCGAGTTTTGCTTCAAACCAATGACTTGACTCGATGTTGTCAGCGTGTCACCAACAAAGACTGGTTGCATAAACTGAACATCAGCATAGCCCAAATTGGCAACTGCATTCACTGAGATATCTGGTACTGTTTTACCAAATGCGATATGAAAGGCGAGTAGGTCATCAACAGGAGTTGTTTTATATTCCAAGCTTTGTGCAAATGGAACACTGCAATGCAGCGGGTTTCTTGTGCCTGTTAGTGCTATGTATAAAGCGCAATCTCCATCTGTAATAGTACGAGGAGTCGCATGTTGAATGACTTCGTTTAAGACGAAATCCTCAAAAAAACGACCGCTATTAATTTTGGCTGTATTAGACATTAGATAAACTCTTCTTCCAGTTCTTGTATCATTTCACTTAGCTGAATAATCCGCTCTGCAGCCGCAATGTGATGGTTTTCTACAAATTTATCGTTCACGACTACAGTGCCTCTGCCTGAAGCTTGTGCCTCTTTTAATGCTTTGATGACCTCTCTGGCATTCGCCACCTCGGTTGCTTTTGGGGTATAGGCATCGTTGCTATAAGCTATCTGTGCTGGATGAATAATAGACTTTCCATCAAAGCCCAAATCCCTGCCTAATCGACAGGCATATTCAAAGGCATGCATGTTTTTAAGATCGCTTGCAATACCGTCGATAACGCTTCTTTTATAAGCGCGTGCTGCAAGCACAACCAACGATAGTGAGGTTAATATTGCCGTTCGCTCAGGTGTATAACGAGCATGCAACTGTGTAATCAAATCTGATGTTGCGATGACCATGCAAATAATACGGTCGGATGCAGATGCAATTTCCTTTGCATTTAAGACGGCCAAAGGGCTTTCAATCATGACCATAATAGGAATCTCGCTGCCACCTGCATCATCCAATGCTTTTTGCGCTGCTAAGACGTCTTCTTTTGACTCTATGTTAGGGAATAGAATGGCGTCAGCGCCAATATTGGCCACTGCTTTGATATCATCATGACCCCATTCAGAGCCCAAGTCATTTACTCTAATAATTACTTCACGCTGACCGTAGCCGCCTGCTTTTACTGCCTCCACAATGTTAATGCGGGACTGAATTTTGGCGTCAATCAATATTGGATCGCCTAGATCTAGTATGACGGCGTCTGCAGCCAATGTG
>CAXIBZ010000093.1:0-6637 GCA_964022105.1 uncultured Methylophilaceae bacterium | reverse complement strand
TTTAGCTGAGCTGCAACAACCAAGGCTCTTGTTCTCGCCATATCATCAATATTCGGAATTGCTACACAAAGAAATGGGGGTGCTAAACAAGGTACGCGAAATGCGCCAGCTATTTGGCCCTAAGGCCGTGCGTCAGTACATTATTTCCCATACAGAAACGCTTTCTGATTTATTAGAATTAGCGCTATTGCAAAAAGAAACTGGCTTGCTTCGTGGGGTATGGGGTTCCGCCAACATACAACTGGATTTAAATATTGTCCCACTATTTGAAACGATAGCTGACTTGCGTAATGCGCCGATGATTATGGGTGATTGGCTCAGTTTGATTGGCATCAAGCATGTACTCCGTTATCAGGGTGGTAAGCAAGAAATTATGCTGGGTTACTCCGATAGTAATAAAGATGGCGGGTTTTTAACATCGAGTTGGGAGCTTTATAAAGCTGAAGTAGAATTATTATCACTATTTAAGCAGGCTAATATCAAACTGAGATTATTTCATGGTCGCGGTGGCGCAGTCGGTCGTGGCGGCGGCCCTACTTATGATGCGATTGTGGCTCAACCACCAGAAACTGTGAACGGTCAAATTAGGTTGACAGAACAAGGTGAAACGATAGCCTTCAAATATTCAGATGCGAAAGTCGGCAAACAAAGTCTGGAGACACTGATTGCAGCCACCGTTGATGCGAGCTTATTCCCTGAAAATGAAATGAGTGATCAACAACTCCGAAGCTTTGAAAGCATTATGGAAGAGTTATCTGGTACTGCCATGACGGCATATAGAAGTCTTGTCTATGAAACTCCCGGCTTCGAGGACTACTTTTTTAATACAACGCCTATTTCTGAAATTGCTGAATTGAATATTGGTAGCCGACCTTCCGCACGCAAATCCAACAGAAGAATAGAAGATTTGCGCGCCATTCCTTGGGGATTTTCCTGGGCGCAATGTCGATTATTATTGCCTGGCTGGTATGGGTTAGGTAGTGCCATTCATCAATACATACATGCAGATGCCAAAAAATCAAAAACACGGACGAACCAATTAAAACAGATGCTCAATGCTTGGCCGCTGTTTAAGACATTGATTGCCAATGTCGACATGGTGATTGCCAAAACAGATTTAACCGTTGCTAAACGCTATGCACAAATGCTGTCGAATGAGCAATTAAGAACAACTATTTTTAATCGTATCGAAAATGAATATACACTTACCGTTGATGCGCTAAACCTTTTACAAGAAACGGATGAGCGGCTAGCTAATAATCCCATCTTGGCAGCCTCTATCAAAAACAGACTACCTTATCTGGATCCGATGAATTACCTACAGGTTGAAATGATTCAACGTTACCGCGCCGGTGACAGCAATGACAAACTAAAGCTTGCTATCTTACTGACGATTAATGGTATTGCTGCTGGTCTCAGAAATACAGGTTAAGTGATTGCTTGTTGATTTTTTTCTGTCACACCTGACTGCTGATCAGCCAGAGTTTCGTAGAGCGGTTTACTAAAAATTTTAGAAACGATTGAGGCCATAAAGGTAATTGCCATCAAACTAATCACCATTTCATGCCCATCAATCATTTCCATGACAATAATAAAAGAAGTGAGTGGAGCCTGCGTAACAGCAGCAAGAAACCCAGCCATGCAGAGTGCAATAATAGCGCTTGTATAATATTCATGTCCAAATAAAGGCACAAGATCATGACCGATACCTGCACCAATCGATAGTGAAGGCGCAAATATGCCACCCGGGATGCCACTTAAGTAGGTAAATATAGTAGCTAAGTATTTAACTGGCGCATAGAACCATGCATCAGCTGTATCTCCTATCAAAATACTGTGCGCGGTATGATAGCCAGAACCATGAGCTGCACCATGACTAACAGCCCCTAACGCAGCAACCATCAAACCACAAAAGCCTGCCCACCATAGCGGGTGTAACCGCCTAAATGCCCCTACTCGACCTTTCATCTTGCCTGCGCTAATCAATGTTCGACTAAAAATGCCACCCAATATGCCACAAACCAAACCACACACCAGTACTGGTACAATAATATTTCGACTGACAATCCCTACTGATAATTGTCCAAAATAAATATAATTGCCTTGTAATGAAATAGCCACCAAACCCGAAAGGACAATGGCAGTGATAATCACCCCATTGGTCTTTTGCTCAAATCGGCGACCTAATTCCTCAATTGCAAACACAATCCCAGCTAGTGGCGTATTAAATGCAGCAGAAATCCCCGCTGCTCCACCTGCCAAAATGAGATGTCTAGGCTGAACTGCGAACCCATATGGTAAAAAATGTCGAAATGCGTGCATCACGCTAGCCGCTACTTGTACGGAGGGCCCTTCTCGTCCTGCTGAAAATCCAGCTGCCAGTGCACCAACGCCTAAAAATATTTTACCAATCGCCAATCTAAAATTAACCAGCGTTGGGTATCTGTCGCTAGGGGTTTGTTGATGCAGTGCCGCCATGACTTGTGGAATCCCACTGCCGCCTGCGCCTGGAAACCACCGTCTAGTCATCCAAACAATAATCATGCCACCAACTGGCGTCAGAATTAAGGGAACCCACCAATGTGAACGTTGCAAACTAAAAAATAAATCCATTGCATGTTCTGTTGCTTTAGCAAAAAGCACGACGATTAAACCTGCTGTTGCTGCGGCTATCCAAACAATTACCCGCCCATGCCAGGCATCAAAATCTGTTAACTTATGTTGCTTAATTGAAGATGTTAGTTCGTCTAAAGGTTGCATGCTGCCTTAAGAAAAGTTTTAGTCGGTGTTGAGTATAGATTGTATTGTCTATGCGTTAATTTGTACATTTAAACCACTTTATTTATCTTTTTCTAGCAAATGCTTTAATAAGTAAGCCTTTATCATGACGTGATATGGAGAATTCTGAATGACTACTGATATTAATCACGCGAATGAATGGCTCAAGCGCATAAACAAAGTACATATCCCCGTCTTGAAGCAAACGGATAGAAACTTAGTTAAGCTGAAGTTGGATGAAGACAACGTTAGCGCACGTGACATTACGTTAGCGGTATTGAGTGATCCATTTATGGTATTCAAAATACTCAGCTATGCTAACAATAACCCAGGGAAACGCCAGCTGCAACATATCGTTGAAGTCGAGCAAGCAATCATCATGATGGGAACAAGTACTTTTTTTCGTCATTTATCGCCAGATTTATTAGTCGATGATCGGCTCAAAGATAATATTCCAGCGCTAACACACTTACTAAAACTTATCAAAAGAGCTCACCGTGCTGCTTATTTTGCAGCTGACTGGGCTGCATTACGAAAAGACTTACATTCAGAAGAGGTTTGGATTGCAGCATTGCTACATGATTTAGCTGAAATGCTAATGTGGTGTTTTGCGCCCGACCAAATGAATCGTATATTTGAAATGCAAAAGAAAGACAAATCCTTACGTACAAAAACCGCGCAAGAACTTATTCTAGGTTTCCACATGAGTGATTTGCAAAAAGCGCTAATCAAGACGCATCACATGCCACCACTACTCAGCAACTTGATGGATGATGACCATCAAGAAAGAATAGACATACGGGCAACTAATGTCTCTCTAGCTGTCAACTTAGCACGCCACACTGCAAACGGTTGGGATGACGCTGCATTGCCCGATGATTATGAAGCTATTGCCAAATTTCTACATGTTGATGTTGAGAGAGTGCTGTTTTTGATTAAGCACCCTAGTGCTTTAACGCCTAAATAGGCTTATATACTTTTTAGACACCCTGTTTCAAACTAACCTGAATAAATTGATCAAGATCGCCATCTAAAACAGCCTGTGTATTCCCAACTTCAACATTTGTCCGCAAATCCTTAATACGTCCCTGATCTAACACATAACTACGTATTTGATGCCCCCAACCAATGTCTGTTTTTGCATCTTCAAGCGCTTGCTTTTCCTCATTGCGTTTACTTAATTCAAGATTGTATAAAGCACCTTTCAGCATATTCATCGCTTCTTCCTTATTTCTATGTTGCGAGCGATCATTTTGGCATTGCACCACAACACCTGTTGGGATATGTGTTAAACGTACAGCTGAATCTGTCTTATTAATATGCTGGCCACCAGCCCCACTGGCACGATAGGTGTCAATACGAATATCAGCTGGATTAATGTCAATTTCGATAGAATCATCCACCTCGGGGAAAATTTGCACGCTAGCAAAACTAGTATGTCGCTTAGCATTGCTATCAAATGGTGATTTTCGAACCAATCGATGCACACCATTTTCCGTTCTTAAGGTACCAAACGCATAATCCCCCGTCACTTTGATAGAGGCGCCTTTGATACCAGCTACATCACCTTCAGATAATTCAAGCACCTCTACTTTAAAGCCTTTACGTTCACAATATCGCAAATACATCCGCATGAGCATATTCGCCCAGTCTTGTGCCTCAGTGCCACCACTGCCTGATTGAAACTCAATAAAACAATTATTTTCATCCATCGGCTGTGAAAACATGCGACGAAATTCCATGTCTTCAATGGTTTTCTCCAAAGCCTTTGAGTCATTTGCAATACCTAATAAGGATTCATCATCTTGCTCTTCACGGGCCATTTCAAATAACTCTTGGCTATCATTAATGCCCTGTTCCAATTTTACGAGCGTATGGACGACCGACTCCAGCATACGTTTTTCTTTACCTAACTTCTGCGCATTTTCCGGATCGTTCCAAATATCTGGGTCTTCTAACAGACCATCCACTTCAGTTAATCGTTGTGATTTATTTTCATAGTCAAAGATACCCCCGTAAAGCGAGGTTACGTTGCTTCAAATCAGCTAAGCGATTTGCAATCAGATTAAGTTGTTCAGCTTCCATGGAATGACTTCTATTGAAATGTTATTTTTGAGTAATGCTAATCTGCAATTATACAACATAGTTAAATTGTAATTACAGCTATTGGAGTGAAGGCTGCTGTATACCTCCTCAAACGAATCAAGCATGTAATCATATTTAAATATCAAGAGGTTTCTGATTGACTTAATAATAATTTGACACATTTCTATATTTATGGAAATATAGAAACATGAATCATACATTAGCAGTCACACAACTCTCATCCATTGCAAACGAAGCGCGTTTAGCAATTTTTAGACTCTTGGTTCAGGCTGGTGTAAACGGTTTGGCAGCAGGCTCTATCTCAGAAAAACTAGCGATTCCGAACAGCACATTGTCATTCCACCTCAAGGAATTGAGTCATGCGGGCCTGATCAATGCCCAACAACAAAGTCGCTATATTTACTATTCAGCCAATTATGAAACCATGAATAGCTTACTTGCCTATTTAACTGAAAATTGTTGTGCGGGTGAACAAGACTGCTGTACTACAACTATCTGTAACACTCAGAATGAGGAATAAAAACGATGAAAAGAATTCACCTGCATATTTCCGTAGCAGATTTAAATAAGAGCATCTCATTTTATCAAGCGTTATTTGGCCTGCCGCCAACAGTACAAAAAACAGACTATGCAAAATGGATGCTGGATGACCCACTTGTTAACTTTGCGATTAGCCAACGAGGCGCCACGGTTGGGCTCGATCATATTGGTATTCAAACCGATAGCGACGAAGAACTAAGCACCATTAAAGCACGAATGGAATCTGCTGAAATGGAGATACTCAGCCAAGAAGGTACAACATGTTGTTATGCCAAATCAAACAAACATTGGATGCAAGACCCATCTGGTATCGCTTGGGAAACGTATCATACGCTACAACAGGCGCTCACTTTTTCCAATACAGCCGAAATCAAATCCGATAATAGTGCCTGTTGCGTCCCAACAGATAGTATCCAATTCAAACCATCAAACGGAAAAACTAAACATGACAATAAATCAAGCTGCTGTTAGTACACAACCAAAGATAAGCGCTTTTGAACGCAATCTAACATGGTGGGTGCTGGGTTGTATTATTGTTGGCATTACACTTGGGAAAGTTGCGCCTGGATTCTTTCAAGGGTTTGCTGACATTAAAGTCGCAGAAGTCAATTTGCCCATTGCTGTTCTCATCTGGCTAATGATTATTCCCATGCTGCTCAAAATTGATTTTTCTGCGATGGGGGAAGTCCTGCAACATGCAAAAGGCATTGGTGTGACCTTATTTATCAACTGGCTAGTGAAGCCCTTCTCAATGGCATTACTGGCATGGATTTTTATCCGCCACCTGTTTGCCGATATGTTACCTGTAGATCAAATTGATAGTTATATTGCAGGTTTGATACTACTCGCAGCTGCACCGTGTACTGCCATGGTATTTGTTTGGAGTAATCTATGTGATGGCGATGCCAAGTTTACGCTATCTCAGGTGGCTATCAATGACACCATTATGCTATTTGCATTTGCACCCATCGTTGCATTGTTGCTAGGCCTATCTAGCATTGTCGTACCATGGGATACCCTACTTATCTCTGTCGTTCTGTTTATTGTTGTCCCTATCATTATCAGTCAAGTGATGCGAAAAATCCTGTTAAATAATGGTAATGATTCAGCACTTAAAGCTATGCTAAGAACATTACAACCTATCTCACTTGCAGCATTACTCATCACACTTATATTATTATTTGCGTTTCAAGGTCAGCAAATTTTAGATCAA
>CAXIBZ010000092.1:0-6640 GCA_964022105.1 uncultured Methylophilaceae bacterium | reverse complement strand
ACTTTGACCCAGCGCCAAGCCTTTGCACTCCAATCCACTGCCTTATCTTCTGGCCTTAGTGCATTTTCCAGCCTATCCAACAAGGCCTCAGCTCTTGTAATTAATTGATTAACATTTTCCATTTGTTGACTGTGAAATAGAATTGCGAGGTTTATGACCGATAGTCAGCATTAATTTTGACATAATCATAACTAAAGTCGCAGGTCCAAACGGTAGCATCCGCGTGCCCTCTATTGAGCACAACTCGCACTAGTATTTCTGGTTTTGCCATGACAGCACTACCTTGCGCTTCTTGGTAGCTTGCAGCAATACCGCCATGCTCAGATACCAATACATCGCCAAGATATAAGCGTAATTTATTCACATCTAAATCATCTATGCCCGCATAACCAACTGCAGCAAGAATTCGCCCTAGATTAGGGTCTGATGCGAAAAAAGCTGTTTTTACTAGCGGCGAATGCGCAATAGCATAGGCCACTTTCCGGCATTCTTCTTCATCACGACCAGATTCAACCTGAATAGTCATGAACTTGGTTGCACCCTCGCCATCACGGACAATTGCTTGCGCAAGTTCGATAGCAACATCGGTCATTGCATCGCGTAAGGCAACATAGTTTTCGCTTGACTCTGTAATTTCTGCGTTACCAGCTACATTGGTGGCGACCATAATAAAGCTGTCGTTTGTACTGGTGTCACCATCTACAGTAATACAGTTAAATGATTTATTCACTGCATACAGAATAATCGCATTAAGTGCTGATTTACTGACAGCGGCATCCGTTGCAAGGTAACCCAGCATCGTCGCCATATTGGGGTTTATCATGCCCGAGCCCTTGCTCATCCCCGTTATGGTGATTTGCTTGCCGTCAATCATCAGCTGACGCGAAGTTGCTTTAGGCACGATGTCTGTGGTCATAATCGCCTCAGCGGCATTAAACCAATTATCCGCTGTTGCATTTTCTAACGCGGCTGGTAAATGTGCCACTAGTTTATCGACAGGTAATGGCTCTAAAATAACGCCTGTTGAAAACGGAAGCACCTGCTCACTGCTAATATTGAGTAACTTTGCCAAGGCATCACAACTTTGTTTTGCATGCTGCATCCCTGCTTCGCCAGTTCCTGCATTGGCATTACCTGTATTAACTAATAAGGCGCGAATGGCATTTGAGCTTGCCAAGTGCTGTTTTGACAAAGTAACTGGTGCCGCACAAAAGCGATTTTGGGTAAACACACCTGCCACGTGACTGCCTTCAGCCAGCAACATCACCAACACATCTTTGCGGTCTGGTTTTCGAATGTGCGCTTTGGCATATCCAAGCTTTACACCATTGACGGGTAATAAATCTGATGGGTTGAGTTTAGGTAAATTAACCGGCATTTAATCGCTTTCTATCTTAATTGATAAGAATATTGTAGCGTATTCGCTTATTAGTCGCTGGACTTAACTATAAAATTGGCTAGGCTCTACGCCAAGTAGTCCCTTGTGGCGTATCCTCTAAGATAATGCCAGCGTCGGATAATTCTTTACGGATACGATCAGCCTTGGCAAAGTTTTTGGCTTTTTTGGCTTCAGCACGCCTTTCAATCATTGAATTTATGCCTTCCCTAGTAAGATTTTCTATAGTTGGGCTCAAAGCTCCTAATTCCGTAGAAATTTGTTGGCCAGATATAGCTTTTACAACATCTCCCTGTAAAAAATCATCAGGAGTTTGGGTTAATAATCCCAGTACTGAACCTAGTTTCTTTAACAGAGTTGCACTCTCTAAGGAGTTACTCTTATTCGTCTCTGTAGCCAAATCAAATAAGACAGCAATAGCTTCTGGGGTATTGAAGTCATCATCCATTGCAGCTTTAAAACGTGCTGCTTGATGGTGCTTCCAGTCAATATCATTAGCATTTACGCTCATACCCCTGAGGGCAGTGTAAAGTCTCTTCAACGCCATTTCTGCATCATCTAAGTGTTTATCACTATAATTGAGTGGGCTGCGGTAATGCGCTCTTAAGATGAAAAAGCGCACGACCTCTGCATCGTATTTTTCTAATACGGTTCGAATCGTGAAAAAATTACCCAACGATTTGGACATTTTTTCATCATCAACACGCACAAAGCCATTATGTATCCAGTAATTAGCCATTTGGCAACTGTGGCTGGCTTCACTTTGTGCAATTTCGTTTTCGTGGTGTGGGAACTGCAAATCTTGCCCTCCTCCATGAATGTCAAAGTGTGCGCCTAAGTGTTTCGCGCTCATAGCGGAACATTCAATATGCCATCCAGGCCGACCAGGCCCCCATGGTGAATCCCAATTTGGCTCATTCGGTTTGACTGACTTCCACAGCACAAAATCTAACGGATCTCTTTTATAAGTATCCACTTCAACACGTTCACCAGCGCGCAAGTCATCCAGACTCTTCCCAGAGAGTTTGCCATAGCCATCAAAGCTGCGCACAGCATAGAACACATCGCCATTGTCTGCGAGATAGGCATGCCCCTTTTCCACCTTTTGCGCAATCATGTCTATCATTAACGCAATATAGGTGGTGGAACGTGGCTCAATATCTAGCCGTAACACACCCAGTTGTTCAGCATCTTCATCCATCGCCGTGATAAATCGTTGCGTTAAGTCGCCTATACTTTCATTATTATCGTTAGCACGTTGAATAATTTTGTCATCTACATCCGTTATATTGCGTACATAGGTTACTTTATATCCAGAGGCACGAAACCAACGTGCTACCATATCAAACACGACCATGACCCGCGCATGACCCAGATGACAAAAGTCATAAACAGTCATGCCGCAAACATACATACGGACTTCATTTTGACGGATGGGAACAAAAGATTGCTTGCTGCGCGAGAGGGAATTATAAATTTTTAACATGCATTAGAATTTCGTGGCTAAATCGACCAATAAAACAAACAAATATTACAATAAAACCAATTATTTACAATGAAAACTTACCAGACTATTGGATGTTCGCAATCCAGTTGGTAGAATACGCTTATTATTAACTGATTCAGTATATCACAATGACAATCCACAACATTTTACTAAAAAAATTTGTAACGCCGATATTCCTAACAATTTTATTGGCCTCACTTCCAACATTTGCGGATGAGTTAAAAGATATTTCCAAAATGGCTGAACAAGGGCAACAGGATGCTGCGCTAAAACGAATTAACGCTTATCTTGAGGCAAACCCAAAAGATGCTCAGGGCATGTTTATGAAGGGGATTATTCAAGCTGAAAGCGGCAAACGAGATGATGCAATCAAAACATTTAATACGCTAACTAAAACATATCCAAGCTTGCCAGAGCCGTATAACAACCTTGCTGTTTTGTATGCAGAAGCGGGAGAATATGATTCAGCGAAGAAAGCGCTTGAAACAGCCATTAAAACTCACCCTAGCTATGCCACAGCGCATGAGAACCTAGGTGATATCTATGCTCGCATGGCATCAGAGGCATATGACAAAGCGTTACAGCTAGACACAGGTAACGCGCGTGCGCAAAGTAAGCTATCTTTGATTAAGGACTTATTTACCACAGAGAGCAAGACAACGGTTGCCGCTAATAATGCAACGCCTATTCGTCCTATTCGTCCAGCCAATAAAAAAGCGGAACCAGAGCCAAAACCTGTAGCAGAAGCAAAACCCGTCGCAGCGCCTGAACCTGCTGTTGAAACAGCTAAAGCTGACACGCAAGATACTGCTGAAAGTGACATTATGGCTGCAGTTGAGTCATGGAGACGCGCATGGTCAGAGCAGAACGTTGAAGCATACCTTGCCAGCTACGCAGACAGCTTCGATCCTGCAGACGGTAGAAGCTTAGCCAGTTGGAAAGAGTTTCGTCGCGCTCGTGTTTCTGCTCCTAAAGGGATCACGCTAAACCTGAATGACCCAAAAGTTGAAATTGTTGATGACAGTAATGCGAAAGTCAGTTTTAAACAATATTACAAAGCTGACAGCAGAAGTGCCATCCACACAAACAAAACATTGGTTCTTAAAAAAGTTGGCGGTACTTGGTTGATTAATGAAGAAATTGCATCGAATTAATGACAGTTCTCGTAGTCAGAGCAATCTGTTAGTAATAAGTGATATATGAAACAAGCTCAAAAAATTAGCATATCGAATCATGGACTTGTAAAGTTGCTGGTCGTGATTGGCTGTACGCTACTTCCTTGGAATGCGACGGCAATTAATCAAGGCAATCTATCTGATAAGCTTTTTACTAACACTGTTAATCGCGATTTAGTAGAGAAGTTGCTGGTTGAAAGTCTGATGCAGATTGCTCGCGGCGAAACGAAACAAGCAATGGATACGGTAGATGAGCTTATCCGCACAACCCCAAACTTTAAACTAGCGCATTTGATTCGCGGTGATCTGCTCAGCGCGCAAGGACAAACCATTAATCCTTTTGGCCACACAGCTGCTATTAGCGCTGCCGAAAAAAGTCAAGAGATTGAAGGGTTACGTGAAGAAGCGCGCACACGATTGAATTATTATTTTTCGACAGACAACCAGCGGCAAGTGCCTAACATTGCTGTTCAGATGAATGCAAAACAAACACATTTAATACTAATTGACACAGTTAAGTCACGGTTATTTGTGTATAAAAAAACAAACACAGGTCTACAACATGTTGCTGATTATTACGTGACTATCGGAAAAAATGGCGCTGATAAAAATGTCGAAGGAGACAAACGAACACCAATAGGGCTTTACTTCGCCAGCAAGAAATTAACGACACCATTATCTGACTTTTATGGTGAAGGCGCTTATCCACTTAACTATCCAAACGCACTAGATAAACACTATAAAAAAACAGGACACGGTATATGGTTGCATGGCACACCCAAAGATACATACAGCCGTCCACCAAGAGCAAGTGATGGCTGTGTAGTATTGAGTAATCCTGACTTGAATAAATTAGCTTCTATATTAGACATAGGCAATACGCCAGTCATTATCTCAGATAATGTAGAATGGGTTAGCAACATTGAAGCTTCCTCGCAGACGACGGAATTATCCACGCTAAACAAAGCCTTAGAGAAATGGCAGCAAGATTGGGTTTCCCAAAATACTGACAAATATTTGAGTCATTACTCAAACCAATTCTTTTATAGTGATGGCACATTAAGTGAATGGGCAGATCACAAACGCAGAGTACAAGCAGGAAAGCCAAAAGTTGCCATTAAAATTAGCGATGTCAGCATGTTTGGTTACCCAAACCTACGCAAATCGAACAATTTGCCGCCTAATACCAAGATTATAGTTGTTGATTTTAATCAGTATTACGAAAGTCCAACACTGAAAAACAAAATGCGTAAACGCCAGTATTGGACCAATGAAAATAACCAGTGGAAAATCATTTACGAAGGCGCAGCATAAACCCGCATGATACTTAACTACTTAAAGCAATCTCTCTTTTTTGTCTTAGTCACTTTCTTAATAACATCCAAAACGTTTGCTGCAACTGAAGTTGAATTTAAAACCAGCATGGGTGACTTTATTGTTGAGCTCTACCCAGAAAAAGCACCAGTGACTGTTGCCAATTTCTTGCAATATGTCAGAAGTGGTTTTTATGAAAAAACCATTTTCCATCGTGTGATTAATAATTTTATGATTCAAGGTGGTGGTTTTGAGCGAGACTTATTCGAAAAACCAACCAAAGCACCCATTAAAAACGAATCCAATAATGGCCTGAAAAACAAAGTTGGTACGATTGCAATGGCACGAACGCCAGACCCAGACTCTGCCACGGCTCAATTCTTTATCAATCTTAAGGATAATGATTTCTTAGACTATACCAGTCCGGATCCAGATAAAATTGGTTACTGTGTATTTGGCAAAGTAACAAAAGGGATGGAGGTAGTGAAACAAATTGGCGTTTCACCCACAGGCAGCATATCAAGGTTTACTGATGTGCCAATCAAACCAATTAAAATCATCAGTGCGACCGTACTTGAAGAAGCAACGGAATAGTTTCATCTTCAAAGCAACACACATTATTAATAACTAAGGATTTATTGTGGTAAAACTGACTACTAATTTTGGCGACATTACACTTGAGCTTGACGCAGACAAAGCACCGATTACGGTCGCAAACTTTCTAAAATATGTTGAAGATGGTTTTTATGATGGTTTAATCTTTCATCGTGTGATTAATAACTTCATGATCCAAGGCGGTGGTTTCGACAAAAACATGAAGCAAAAGTCAACACAGGATGCAATCAAAATTGAAGCTGACAATGGTCTCAGCAATGACAAATATACGATTGCAATGGCTCGCACTTCGATCCCTGACTCTGCAACTAGCCAGTTTTTCATTAATGTTAATGATAATGACTTTTTAAATCATACTGCGCCTACAGCCAGCGGCTGGGGTTATTGTGTATTTGGTAAAGTGATAGAAGGCACAGATGTCATCGATAAAATCAAAGCTGTCGAGACTGGCACTCGTGCCGGGCATCAAGATGTACCTGTTGAGCCTGTTATTATTGAAAAAGCTATCGTCATATAGTGATATCTATTAAACAGCGATTCCAGTATGGGCCATAGTCTTTTTATTTCAGACTTACACCTATGTGAGTCTCGCCCAGAAATGATTGATGCTTTTATAAGATTCTTAGCAGACGT
>CAXIBZ010000091.1:0-6642 GCA_964022105.1 uncultured Methylophilaceae bacterium | reverse complement strand
TCAGCTGATGCCTCATTTGCAGACCGGACCACCACCCCGCAATTTTCTCCAGCCGTTTTTTTTCTTCGCCAGGTGCCTTGAGTTTATCAAGAGTGGCCGCAATGCGCTGGTTAAGCACAGGTAGCTGCCTGCGGATTAAGCTTAATAACGCTTCATTATCTTCATCTTGCGTTTGCTCAGCTGCCTTTACCAAGGTGCCGACAGACTGCAGAATGTTTTTAATATCATGCGTTAATCGCGAGCCACTTTCATAAAAAGCCTGCATATAAGCATTTTGGCGCATTGTTTCCTCGCGGCGTTTTGCTTCATAAAACTCACCCATAATTTGCGTGAGTAATTTAACGTGTACATACAGGGCGGGCGAGATTTTCCAACGGGTATGTAGCGTCATATTCAAATCTTTAAAACTAAAACTTGTTGCATGCTCAGATGCTTTACCTATGTCTCCTTTTGCATAATCTGCATACCACGAAACACCAGTCACCCATGGTAATAAGCTCATTTCCTGCATCGCACCCTGTAAAAAGTTATTAGCGTTTAATTCAATTTCGCCCAAGTTGGAAATATTTCTGACCCATTTCTCAAATGGCATGCCGACACTGGATAGGTAGCGAGACATGAGTAGCTCTACACCAGAAAAGCGGGCGCTAGGCTTCCATAAAAAGCTTAGTCCAATTAGTGATAGTGCAATCGCAAATATCGTAATAAACATCACTTGTATGTAGTTGACTTGATTTTGGCTACCAATCGCATAACTGGCCAAAATGATGATAATGGCGATGAGTGTGATGATCAGTGTGTAAAAGAAATCCAAGATGGGTTGCTGCGTAGTCTTAGCGACTTGCGAGCTTAAAAATAAAATTGCCAAAGGTAGCAGCGGCATCAAATAGCTAATCGTAAACGTTGCTGCCTCTAAATCAGCAGAGGCATTAAGCAATTTTGGCACGACCCAAAGTAGTAACATCGCCAATAAATAACTGGCAGCGAGAATATGAATTATGCGGTTAGGCTTGGCTTCCTCGGCAAAAATTCGACCACCCAACAGGCCAACTAAAATAGCCAACCACAAAGCGGTAATCCACCAGTTCATAAAAATGAAGGTTAGCCAGCCAAAGCCAAAGAAAACAACTGCGCTAGGTTTTGATAGCTTTTCAGAGCTGCGCCAGATTGGTTGCCACATTAGGAAAAAACCGTAATGACACAGAAAAATTGCGTGTGCTAGTGTTTGGTCTGTTTCATCCCAAATCAAAAAGGCATGCAGGCTGAGCAGCATCAATGCCAATATGCGGTGTGCATGAGAGGCTAAAAATTGGTTGATACCTTTAATATTGAACATAAGTCTTTAACCACATAAATATGATGAAAAAGTGTCAAAATTCAGTCATAAGTGTTGATTTTTCATCACTTTTGCCATCCTTGTTGCATTCATAGTTTTATTTTACGCTTAATATATAACAAGTTACTGCATGGTATAAAACTTGCGTGCTTTTCAGCAGATGCTTTATATATTTCAATAAGTAAGTCATTTAATAATGAATGGGTTAAGGATACCACATGAATAAACAAACAGGTTTCACGCTTATCGAGCTTGCAATTGTGCTGGTGATTATCGGCTTGTTGCTTGGTGGTGTGCTAAGGGGGCAGGAGCTGATTAATAGTGCGCGTGTGAAGAATTTAACGCGCGATTTTCAAAATACACAAGTTTACTTGTACACATACCAAGATAGATATAGAGCGATTCCTGGAGATGATGCTCAAGCCGACAATCATGTTAATGGAGCAACTGTAGCTACAAATGGTACCCAAGGAAATGGACGTATTGAGGGTCAATGGAATGATCCAGTGGGAACCACAGAAACATTTTTATTCTGGCAACATGTGCGTTTAGCAAACTTTGCTCCAGGTAATCCAGCTCAGGTAGCAACAAACACAAATGGCTCGCCTCTTGGTATCCAAAGTCTTGGGCCAGGGTGGACACAAATTACGACATTGACGAATGGGTCATTTGCTATCTGTTCAGCAGGTATTTTAGGGAGAGATGCACTGCAAATTGATACAGCATTAGATGATGGTGTACCAGACACAGGGTCAGTACAAGTTGCAGCTGCAGCAGGTGCAGCCGACGATTTGGCAACAATTAATGCAAATTTGTCTGCACCCTATGTAGTTTGTATGGCGATATGAAATTAGAAAGTTGATTCTTCTAGAAGCCCGCATACGCGGGCTTTTACGTATCTATCCCCAGTATTTGGTATTGTTAGTTTTGGCTTTTCAACTAGACTTTATTTCAATTAACCCTGATTTGAATTAGAATAGCTGCCTGATATAAAACGCAAACGATAATAATTAAACTTCAATGACTCAAAATATCGTCGAAATTGACAACCTCTCATTTGGTTACAAAAACCGACTGCTACACAAAGGCATTTCTATGTCTTTCCCCCGTGGCAAGGTAGTGGCTATCATGGGGGGGAGCGGTAGTGGCAAGACTACGCTGCTACGGTTGATTGGCGGCCAATTTAAGCCGAATAAAGGTGAGGTTCGCGTCGATGGAAAAGTGGTGCACAAGCAAAATGATGATGGCTTGTATCAGCTGCGGCGTAAGATGGGTATGTTGTTTCAGCAAGGGGCTTTGTTTACTGATTTATCCGTCTATGAAAATGTTGCTTTTCCCATGCGTGAGCTAACAGATTTACCAGAAAGTATGATCAGGGATCTGGTGTTGATGAAGCTCAATGCTGTTGGTCTGCGTGGAGCGAATCAGTTAATGCCGACAGAGCTTTCTGGTGGGATGGCACGTAGAGTAGCCTTAGCGCGCGCAATTGCGTTAGATCCAGATATCATTATGTATGATGAGCCATTTGCTGGTCTAGACCCGATTTCAATGGCTGTTATTTGTGATTTGATTCGCACATTGAATGATGCGCTTGGCGTTACATCTATTGTGGTAACGCACGATGTGGAGGAAACCTTCTCCTTTGCGGATTATATTTATTTTGTCGCTGATGGCGTCGTAGCGGCTGAAGGAACGCCAGATGATTTGCGTCAGTCTACACTACCTTTCATCCATCAATTTGTATATGGAGAGAAGGATGGGCCTGTACCTTTCCATTATCCGGCTGGTGATTATCAACAAGAGTTGCTAGGGTCAAAAAATGACTAGAATTTTTGACGGTGTACTTGGTGCACTACGTAATTTGGGTAGTAATTTTATAGACCAAATCTGGCGGTTAGGTGCAGGCACACGCTTATTTTTCGATATGCTGATTTCTTCTGGCGAGAGTTTCCGTCGATTCAGGTTAGTGGTCAAAGAAGTCTATTCAACTGGTGTAATGTCCTTGGTGATTATCTCTGTATCAGCTTTTTTTGTCGGGATGGTATTGGCGCTGCAAGGTTACAATACATTACAGAAATATGGTTCATCTGAAGCAATTGGGGTATTGGTTGCCTTGGCCTTGGTGCGAGAGCTTGGTCCTGTGGTCACTGCATTATTATTTGCTGGTAGGGCAGGTACCGCAATAACAGCTGAAATCGGCCTAATGAAGGCAACAGAACAACTTTCAGCAATGGAAATGATGGCGGTAAGTCCTGTATCTCGAGTCATTGCACCAAGATTTTGGGCAGGTGTTATTTCGCTACCTATACTAGCTGCACTGTTTTCTATGATTGGTATTTTGGGTGGGTATATTGTCGCAGTGCCGCTAATTGGTGTTGACGCAGGGGCTTTCTGGTCGCAAATGCAGGCCAACGTAGATTGGCGCTTGGATATTGTGAATGGTGTGATTAAAAGTGTTGTGTTTGGTGTGGCGTGTTCGATGATTGCGCTTTTTGAGGGTTATGATGCCCCACCAACGGCTGAGGGGGTCAGTCGTGCAACGACTAGAACAGTAGTTACCTCGTCACTGGCTGTGTTGGCATTAGATTTTGCATTGACTTCCTTTATGATTGAGTAAATATTAGGGTAGATTTATGAATAGAACGACGATAGATTTATGGGTAGGGGTATTTGTTGCTTTGGGTGTGGCAGCTCTGCTAGGGTTGGCGATGAAGGTCGGTAACTTAACGACAACGAATATAGGAAAAACCTACACCGTCAACGCTGCTTTTGAAAATATTGGGGGCTTAAAACCAAGAGCGCCGGTTAAAAGTGCTGGTGTAGTTGTTGGTCGTGTGGGAGATATTAAATTTGATAGTTCAACTTATGAGGCAATAGTTAGTCTAAGTATCGATGAACATTACCAATTCCCTACCGATACTTTCGCGAATATTTACACTGCAGGCTTATTAGGTGAACAGTATATTGGCTTGGAGGCTGGTGGTGAATTGGAGTCTCTGAAAGAGGGCGATAAAATTGCCCACACGCAAGATGCTGTGGTATTGGAAAAAATGATTAGCCAATTTTTGTACAACAAGGCCTCAGAGCCTGCGCCAGTAAATGAAACGCCAACTGAATCAACCAAAAGTGGTGATGATGCGTTAACTGCTAATCCTTTGGACGATTTGATTAATTAAATTTGGTACAAAGCAATATTAAATAGGATGTGAATATGATTAAACACTTTTTTGTTGCCTTAAGTTTGGTTTGTTTTAGTACGTTATCGCTAGCGATAGAAGCACCAGATGCATTGGTAAAACGAACAGCAGAAGATGTACTAGCGATTGTTAAGTCCGACGCAGACATTCAAGCGGGTGACCAAGAGAAGATTTTTGCCTTAGCAGAAGAAAAAATCTTACCAAATTTTAATTTTGAGCGCGTTTCAAGATTAGTGCTAGGTAAAAACTGGACAAGGGCAACTGCTGAACAAAAATCAGCATTCCAATCTGAGTTTCGTACATTACTGTTGCGTACCTATGCAACAGCATTGTCTAAATATAAAGATCAAAAAATTGAGTTTTTGCCATTGCGTATGACAGATGATGCAAAAACAGTTTCAGTAAAAACCAAAATTATTCAATCTGGTGGTCAGCCTATTACTGTGGATTACTCTCTGGCGAGAGAGGGTGATACATGGAAGGTATACGATATTGTGATTGAAGCTGTGAGTTTAGTAACGAATTATCGTGGACAGTTTTCACAAGAAATTCGTCAGAACGGCTTAGATAGTTTGATTAAAAAGCTTGCTGAAAAAAATGCTGCAGCGAATAAGTAGTCAAGCGTTAACGACGGTGATGGCAAAAATAAGATGACAGAAATTTCACAAAGCGATAATCGATGGACAGTCGTTGGCGATGTTAATATGGACAGTGCTAATTCTTTACTGGAGAAAAGTAAGGGATTAGACATGGTTGAAGATACACAAGTAGACTTTGCCCAAGTCAACGATGTCGATACGGCTGCGGTAAGCTTAATGTTGGAATGGCACCGTCGCGCCATACTTGAAAATAAAAAGCTAGCGTTTGTTAATTTACCGGCTGGGCTAACCAGTCTGACCGCGTTATATGGTGTGACCGACTTGGTGAGTTAAGTCTAGATTTAGTTAGATTGAAAGCTTGCTTTGATTGATTTTAGCCCCATCTATTTGGATGGGGTTTCGCTTTTTATGTAAATAATACATTTAGTAGATAAGGATGTTTTGACAGTTCCTGCAATTAAAATTGAAAATGTCCACAAGCGGTTTGGATCGTTGCACGCCCTAAAAGGTGTCAATCTAATGGTTGAGCAAGGGGAGTTTTTTGGTTTGCTTGGGCCAAATGGGGCAGGTAAATCCACATTAATTAATATTCTTGCTGGATTATTAATACCTTCCGCTGGACATGCTTCCGTGATGGGGCATGATGTTGTTGCTGCGTACCAAGCAGCAAGAATGGCGCTGGGTGTGGTTCCGCAAGAGCTTGTGTTTGATCCGTTTTTTAATGTGCGTGAAATGTTGCGTTTCCAAGCTGGTTATTTTGGGCGGGGCAAAGACAATGACGCTTGGGTTGATGAGATTATTGAAGCGTTAGGTTTGACTGATAAAGCACATACTAATATGCGTCGATTGTCAGGTGGAATGAAAAGACGTGCATTGATTGCGCAAGCATTGGCGCACAAGCCGCCAGTCATTGTGTTAGATGAGCCAACTGCTGGAGTTGATGTTGAGCTCAGGCAAATTATGTGGGCATTTATTAAAAAGCTTAACAAACAAGGGCATACCATTATATTGACAACGCACTATCTGGAAGAGGCGGAGGAGTTATGCTCACGTGTTGCAATGATGAAGCAGGGTCAGATTGTTGCACTGGATACAACTACTAATTTATTAAGTAAGTTTTCAGCTAAAAACTTACGGGTAAAGTTGCGTACAGGCAGCCTGCCAACAAGTTTGTTACCCATGCTCAAAAATGGAGAGGAAGCCATGTTTACGCTGGCACTTACCGAGCTTAGTCAGGTTGAATTTGCGTTGAGCGAGCTACGTAAGTCAAATGCCGTGATTGAAGATATGCAGCTAATTGAAGCGGACTTGGAAGATGTGTTTATCTCATTGGTAGGTGGTACTGATGTTTAAAGGGTTAATTAACGAGCAAAATAGAGGCGTATTTACGCTGTTCAAAAAAGAGGTATTACGTTTCTGGCGCGTTGCATTCCAGACAATCGCCTCCCCGATGATTACTGCACTGCTGTACTTATTGATTTTCTCCCATGTATTGGAGGGGCGTGTGCAA
>CAXIBZ010000090.1:0-6661 GCA_964022105.1 uncultured Methylophilaceae bacterium | reverse complement strand
TGTTGGGCGTCTGGATTGTTTTGAACTAAATAATTGGCATCCTGCCCCCAATGCGTGGCTAAACGCTCAACCAGCCAACCCGTACTTTTTGTGTCGGTTTCATTAGGACCAAAATTCCACGCCTCAGCGTAATGCTTACCATCTACAAATAACCTTTGAGCCAATAGCATATATGCACTTAATGGTTCTAATACATGTTGCCATGGTCGTATAGAAGCAGGATTTCTTAATTGCAGCGGTTTTTGATTTGTGAATGCATGGACCACATCAGGAATCAACCTATCAACCGCCCAATCACCGCCTCCAATCACATTGCCTGCCCTTGCTGTTGCTATTGCTACGCCATGCTCATGATGTTTTTCAGGGTTAAAGAATGAATTACGATATGAACCTACAACAAGCTCCGCGCAGCCTTTACTGCTACTGTAGGGATCAAATCCGCCCATTGGGTCATTTTCACGATACCCCCAATGCCATTCCTTGTTGTCATAACATTTATCACTGGTTACGATCACAACCGATTTAACCGACTTACTTCTTCTCACAGCCTCTAGCAAATTTACCGTGCCCATGACGTTTGTCGCATAAGTTTCTGCGGGGGTCTGATATGACTGCAAAACGAGTGACTGAGCAGCTAAATGTAGAACGATTTCTGGCTTTGCATCTATTAGAGATTTCGCTAGAAAATCAGCATCGCGGACATCACCATAAATGGATTGCATACCATCACCCACATTGGCTACTTCATACATATTTGTCTCGCTGGGTGGACTCAAAGAGTATCCAGTGACTTGTGCCCCTAAAGATTGCAACCACAATGAAAGCCAGGCACCTTTAAATCCAGTGTGGCCAGTGATAAATACGCGTTTTCCTTGCCAAAAAAATGCTGGCTGCATTTCATTAGTCATTGGCCTGCTCCCATATTTTCCAAGGAGCTTTTTTATCAGCACAAAGTTGTTCTAAATAAGCTTTATCTCGCATCGTATCCATAGGCTGCCAAAATCCACGATGAAACCAAGCTTGCAACTCATCTTGTTGCGTTAAACGTTCAAGTGGTTCTTTTTCCCAAATAGTTTCATCACCATCAATAAGGTCTATAACTTTAGGCGAAAGTACAAAATAGCCACCATTAATCCAGGCACAATCACCATTGGGTTTTTCTTGAAACTTTGTAACGGTATTTCCTTCGAATGAAATCGCACCAAAACGACCTGGTGGTTGGGTGGCTGTAATGGTAGCTAGCTTGCCACTTTGTTGATGAAACTTAATCAATTGAGCAATATTGATATCAGCAACGCCATCCCCGTATGTGAAGCAAAAGTCATCATCGCCGATATAATCTCTTACTCTATTTAAGCGTCCACCTGTCATGGTATGCTCACCAGTATCCAGCAATGTCACTTTCCAAGGCTCGGCTTTATTTTGATGCACTTGCATTTGATTGCGTTGAAGATCAAATGTCACATCAGACATATGCATAAAATAATTTGCGAAATATTCTTTAATGACATAACCCTTGTATCCAAGACAAATGATGAAATCATTCACGCCATAGTGTGAATATAATTTCATGATATGCCAAAGGATTGGCTTGCCACCAATCTCTATCATGGGTTTTGGTTTTAGATGTGACTCTTCGCTAATTCTTGTTCCAAAACCGCCAGCTAAAATCACTGCTTTCAATTAGTACTCCTAATTGATTATTGAATAGTTAAATTAGACTATATTTACCGCGAATCCAATCGGACAATAAGATGGCTTATCACCCTTTTTTTTAACTAAACCGTCAAGAAGTTGTAAAGTATTTATTCTAGGTGCCGTTATATCCATCATGGAATTCATTAACCACATTTTGATGAAATGTAGCTGATGACTATGTGACAACAAATCATGGTTTAGGTAAAAAATGGGACACATCACACTGGGTGCAGGTTTAGAAATGAATACTTTTGTATGGCCTAATCCGCCCTATCTAAAAGTAGTACATGATTCAAGCAAACCACTATTGGAAAGTTGCATTATTGATTTGTTTGATAAAAAAACGCTAACGGGTCAACTTATTCGCTTCTCCCCTGAAGAGGGTCGAGTATTATTTGAGCCTTTCAACAGCAGAGAGCACCTGATTATCCATTTTGATGAAATCAAAAACCTGCAGTTGCTGTCCCCTGCTACCGTTGTAGCAGAACAAAATTTCCTTGAATCTCGGGCACAAGCAGTTTTTCCAGCTTCTGAGAGTCAAGCTTATAAGATAGATTTGATAGACGACACCACATTGACTGGTGATACGATTGGATATGTGATCAATGAATCAGGTCTCTATATTTTCCCAATCATTCGAAAAGACATTATTGAAAAGCATTTCATCCCACGTCAAGCCATCAGGGATTATCAAATTGGCATGCAAATAGGCGATATTTTGATTGAAGCGAATCATGCCACGCCAGATGATATTGAAACAGCTTTAACGCATCAAAAAGAATTACGGTCAAAAAGAATTGGTGACTACTTAAATGAACATCAAATCATTTCTGAAGAGCAACTGCACAAAGCGATTAAGCATCAAGAAGATCGTCCTGTTCTAAAACTGGGTGAAGCGTTACAAGAGCTGGAACTACTGACCGAAGAACAGCTAAATGAAGCACTTGCCAAACAAAAAGAGAATCGTAACTTACGTCTTGGCCAAATTCTGATCAATATGGGCATTGTCGATGAGCGCACCCTGAAGGGAACGCTGGCGAAAAAGCTAGGGATACCCTATGTAGACCTATCTAAATTTAATTTTGATATAAACGCGATTCGATTACTCAATCGTCAGTTGGCCAAAAAATATACGTTAATGCCATTATGTACGCACAATGGCATGCTCGTTGTTGCTTTTGAAGATCCAATGGACATCAAAGCGATCGATGAATTACGCTTCTTAACACAGATGAATATATTACCCGCCATGGCATCGCGCGAGGATATCTTGCATGCAATCACTGAGTATTATAACGACAATGAAGAGTGGTATAGCGAAGAATCCAGCCCTGCGCTTAAAAATGAAGATGGCTCTATTGAGTTCAACTTTTCAGATTCATCCTCATCTGGAGATGATCTTGCCCTTCAACTTTTTGAAGAAGACAAAAAGAAAGTCAAGGAAATAGAAGATGAGCCAATCACCGAGTCTGACAATACATTGGTCAAACTAGTGAATAAAATGATTTTAGATGCGGTTAAAGATAAAGTTTCTGACATTCATATTGAGACTTATCCAGACAACAAGAATACACAAGTGCGGTTTAGAAAAGATGGCACACTCGTCTCTTATCTTGAGATTCCGGCTAATTTCTGTAATGCGCTGATTTCACGCATTAAGATCATGTCAAAATTAGACATTTCTGAAAGAAGAAAACCGCAAGATGGTAAGATAGATTTCAAACAGTTTGGCCCTAAAAATGTTGAGTTGAGGGTGGCGACGATACCAACCACTGGCAATATGGAAGATATCGTTATGCGCGTACTCTCCTCAAGCAAGCCGCTACCTATCAAAAAACTGGGTCTATCAGAGCAAGCATTATCAGCCTTGCAAAATATGATTGTGAAACCACATGGACTTGTTTTAGTTTGCGGTCCTACAGGTTCAGGGAAAACCACAACGCTGCATTCATTATTGGGGCATATCAATACCCCAGAACGCAAAATATGGACAGCAGAAGACCCTATTGAAATCACGCAATCTGGACTACGCCAAGTGCAAGTGAATGCCAAAATCGGCTGGACATTCGCAAGTGCGATGCGTAGCTTCTTACGAGCTGATCCTGACGTGATTATGGTCGGTGAAATGCGTGATGAAGAAACGACAAAAATAGGCATTGAAGCCTCTTTAACAGGTCATTTAGTATTATCCACGCTACATACCAACAGCGCACCCGAAAGTATTGTCCGTATGTTGGATCTTGGTATGGACCCATTTAATTTTGCAGATGCACTACAAGGCATCATGGCACAACGTCTGGCAAAATCACTTTGTCCTGATTGTAAGGAAGCTTATTATCCTAAAGCTGAAGAGATTAAAGCCTTAGCTGATGAGTACACTGACAATACCGCAATGGATAGCAATGCGCTGATTGCAGACTGGGATAACCAGTATACGCAAAATAAAAAATACACCCTATACAAAGCAAAAGGCTGTAAAGCATGCAATCAAACTGGCTATCGTGGACGTATTGGCTTATATGAATTAATGCAAGTATCTCCATCATTGCGCCACTTGATACAAAAGCGCGCCAATGTTGCTGAAATTACGCAAGAAGCCTTGGCAAACGGTATGAGGACACTAAAACAAGATGGCATTTCGAAAGTATTAGAAGGAGCTACCGATATTGCGCAAGTTAGGGCAGTCTGCGCATAACTTAACAGATAGTTATCTGCAGGTATTCATCAAGCGTATGACTAATCTTGTGAAGACTGACTAATTCCGTCTATGTCATCTGCAGTAGAGATACTATCGACAACATCTTTGGTATCTTGATGATTGGTGACATGTAATGCAGATTCATCATTAATCACACGCTCTTCAGCTTGCTTATTCATCACAATGATACTGATGCGTCGATTGATTGGATTAAACGGATCTTCCCTATCATAAAGTGCTGCGGATGAAAGCCCAACGACACGGAGCAATTTATGTTCATCCATGCCACCAGCAATCAGTTCACGACGCGATGCATTTGCGCGGTCTGCCGAAAGCTCCCAGTTGCTGTATGCCGTCTCTCCTGTACTGTAAGGCGTTGCATCTGTATGGCCCGATAAGCTGATACGATTTGGCACATCATTGAGTGTCTTGCCAAGTTCCTGCAAAATCTCTTTAGCATACGGTTGCAACTCCGCTCTTGCCGAATTAAACATTGGCCGATTGAGTTCATCAACAATAATAATCCGTAACCCTTCTGAGGTAATGTCCAGGAGCAATTGTTTCTTAAATTTCTGAAGGGTGATATTGCTATCAATTGTGCTTTCGATCTTCGCTTTCAGATTCTCTAGCTTTTTCGTTTCTTCCGCTTCTAGCGCTTTTTTAGCTTCTTTAAGATCAGGGGATTTCTCTTTTTCTTCCGAACCATCTTGTGGTTTAACTTGTAATTGTTGCTTGGTTAAGTCTTTGCCGCCGCCTTTAAGCACAGAGTCACTTGCGCCAACACTAGGACCACCCATTAGCGCGACTCTTAATGGTGTTTTAAAATAAGACTCAATTCCTTCTAATTGCCCCTTTGAGGCAGAACCTAGCAACCACATCAACAAAAAAAACGCCATCATAGCGGTCCAAAAGTCTGCATATGCTATTTTCCAAGCGCCACCATGATGCCCACCACCACTTTTTTTGATTTTCTTAACGATAATCGGTCTGACAGGTTGTTCAGCCATGACTTACTCCGATGTGTTTTGTTTTATCCATCATAGCCATTTGCTTATTTATTTTTTGCATCTTTGACATGTTCTTCTAGCTCAGTAAACCCTGGTCGCTCTGTTGAATAGAGAACTTTTCTACCAAACTCCGCTGCAATCGCGGGTGCATAGCCGTTTAAACTGGCGAGTAGTGTCACTTTAACTGTTTGGAAAATTTTTGAGCTTTCTTCCAGCTTCTGCTCCAACAAGCTACCTAATGGACCAACGAAACCATAAGCCAATAAGATACCTAAAAACGTACCAACTAATGCATGGGCAATTAATACGCCTAACTCTGCTGGTGGTAACGCAACATTTTCCATAGTGTGTACAACCCCCATCACAGCAGCCACAATACCGAATGCAGGTAAAGCGTCTCCTAATCGGGTGATACAGTGTGCTGGTACATGACCTTCCATGTGATGGGTTTCTAGCTCATTGTCCATTAAGTTTTCAACTTGAAAAGCATCCATATTGCCTGAAACCATTAACCTTAAATAATCACAAATAAAATCTGTTAGATGATGGTCACTCATGATTTTCGGGTATTTACTGAATAGTGGGCTGGACTCTGGATTTTCGATATCAGTTTCTATTGACATCATGCCGTCTTTGCGAATTTTAGTTAGTATTTCATACATCAATGCAAGCAAATCTAAATACAATGCTTTGTTGTATTTAGAACCTTTAAAAATAGTAGGCAACGCTTTCATCGTTGCTTTAAGTGCTTTTGTATCGTTACCCACAATAAAAGCGCCTAATGCACCGCCAAAAATCATCAGCACTTCTAGTGGTTGCCATAAGCCACCTAGATGGCCGCCTGCCAGTGCGTAACCGCCAAAAATTGTGCCACACACTACGACATATCCAATAATGACAAACATATTCAAACGCCTTAACGGTGAAATTAATTAATCTTTTCACAGAATAGCAAAGTCGCGCTGAATTCAATTGCTCGAATAAAGGGAGATTTTCTTACTTTTAAGCACATTAAAAAGCGTTGCTTATTGATGCAATTACATTTTCCAAACGTAAATTGCTGGATGATGGTCTTGGATGATGAAGCTAGCTGGCACTTCTGGTACGCCAAATTCATAGCTAATGAGTAGACTACCTGCTTGCATTTCTTGTTTTGCTTTCTTCCACAATGCAGGCATTGCCGCAGGGGAAAGATAAGCAAAAACCATATCGTATTGCCCAAAATTTAAGGCGTGATAATCACCTAACTTGAAACGGG
>CAXIBZ010000089.1:0-6738 GCA_964022105.1 uncultured Methylophilaceae bacterium | reverse complement strand
CTAAACATGCAGACTGGGCTAAGGCACCTGGTTTTTATGAGATTTTAACCAATGAGCCAGGTCAAGATTCATGGCCAATCGCTGGTGCAACATTTATCTTAATGTACAAGCAACAAGAAAATGCAACAACAGCTAAAGAGGTATTAAAGTTCTTTGATTATGCTTATAAAAATGGTGACTTAAGTGCAAAAGCCTTAGATTACGTACCATTACCAGACAATGTAGTTGAGCTTATTCAAAACAGCTGGAAGTCAGACATGAAAGCAAAAGACGGTTCAGCAGTCTGGAACTAATTTTAGGTAATATAGAAAATGTCATCCTATAATAGTAATATGGGAAATGCAGGAGGGGCTTCGGCCCTTTCTGTTTCTTCTTTCGATACAGAAACCGAAGCTAAAGGGTCAACATTGACATCACCAAATAAACCTAAACAAAACATGGGGGCTATATTAGATAGTCTATTTAAAAATACCACCATGTTCTTTGCCGCTTTTGTGCTATTACTACTTGTAGGCATCATTGTTTCGTTATTTATAGGCAGCTGGCCAGCCTTTAAAACATTTGGCCTTCCTTTTTTCACCAGCGCAGAATGGAATCCAGTTACGGAAGAATTCGGCGCTTTGGTACCAATTTTCGGCACCATAGTTACCTCGATAATCGCTATGTTAATTGCGGTACCCTTGAGTTTCGGTATTGCACTATTTATTACTGAAATTGCACCAGTTTGGATGAAACGTCCAATTGGGATTGCTGTTGAATTACTCGCAGGTATCCCCAGTATTATTTACGGTATGTGGGGCTTGTTTGTTTTTGCACCACTATTTGCTGAACACGTTCAACCATGGATGAGTGACAACTTAGGCGAATTACCACTAATTGGCTTGCTATTTCAAGGGCCACCAATGGGGATTGGCATGCTAACGGCAGGTTTTATTTTAGCGATTATGGTCATCCCGTTCACAGCGTCTGTTATGCGTGATGTATTTCAAGTTGTACCACCTATGCTTAAAGAGTCAGCCTACAGCCTAGGCGCCACCAAGTGGGAAGTTGTTTGGAACGTTATACTTCCATTTACCAAAACAGGGGTGATTGGTGGCATTATGCTTGGACTCGGCCGTGCACTAGGTGAAACCATGGCAGTTACTTTCGTCATAGGTAACTCACACGAGATATTTGCTTCGCTGATGATGCCTGGAAATACGATTTCTTCAGCAATTGCGAATGAGTTTGCTGAAGCGGTTGGTGGTCTATATACCTCATCTCTCATTGCACTTGGTTTAACGCTCTTTATCATCACATTTATTGTGTTGTCCCTATCTAAACTACTCTTGCTACGTCTTGCTAAGCAGGAAGGTAAACAATCATGATGGAATTTAACAACGCGCGGTATAAAAAGCGCAAAGTCTTAAATCAAGTTGCAATGACAATGTCGGTAGTCACTGTGGGAATTGCGCTAACCTTTCTTGCATGGATACTATTTACATTATTTAGTAATGGCTTCCAATATCTAAGCGTGGCCGTGTTTACAGAAACCACACCACCGCCAGGCGGTTCAGGTGGTTTATCAAACGCAATCTTTGGTAGCTTGCTAATGGTCGTGTTTGCCACCTTAATAGGCACGCCAATCGGAATTCTGGCAGGCACATACTTAGCTGAATACGGTAAAACTGGCTGGTTAGCACCAACAACAAGATTTATCAACGATATTTTACTGTCAGCGCCTTCAATCGTAATAGGCTTATTTGTCTATGAAATAGCGGTACATCGTGTTGGTCACTTTTCTGGCTGGGCTGGCGCAATTGCGCTATCACTCATCATTATCCCAGTGGTTGTTAGGACGACTGAAAACATGATGCTACTTGTTCCTAATGCGTTGCGCGAAGCTGCTGCAGCGCTAGGCGCGCCATACTGGAAAGTTGTTACGGTCGTCGTTTACCGCTCTGCTAAAGCTGGTATATTGACAGGCTTACTATTGGGTATTGCTCGCATCAGTGGTGAAACAGCACCGCTCTTGTTTACAGCACTTAACAATCAATTCTGGAATACCGACATGGCTAAACCAATGGCCAGTATTGCAGTTGTAATCTACCAATTTGCTTTAAGCCCATATGATGACTGGCAGCACCTTGCTTGGGCAGGTGCACTTATCATCACATTGTTTGTTCTAGGCCTTAATATTTTGGCTAGAACCTTCTTCCGTCAAGAACAAGCACAACGTTAACTGAGGATTATTTATCAATGACTATCGAAACCCTTCAGTCAAAAATCAAAACATATAATTTAGATTTTTACTATGGTAAGTTCCACACCCTAAAAAATGTAAATTTAGACATCCCCGCCAGCAGAGTAACTGCTTTTATTGGCCCGTCAGGGTGTGGTAAATCAACACTACTGCGCACCTTTAACCGGATGTATGAGCTTTATCCAAAGCAAAGGGTTGAAGGCAAAATTCTACTTGATGGCAACGATATACATCACAAAGACCAAGATATTAATATTTTACGCGCCAAAGTCGGTATGGTTTTCCAAAAACCAACGCCATTCCCTATGTCGATATACGACAATATTGCTTTTGGTGTTAAATTATATGAAAACTTGTCAAGCCGCGACATGGATGACCGTGTCGAATGGGCGCTAAAAAAAGCAGCCTTATGGGATGAAGTAAAAGATAAATTAAACCAGAGCGGTTCTAGCTTATCTGGGGGGCAACAGCAGCGCTTGTGTATTGCAAGATGTGTTGCTGTAAAGCCAAATGTCTTGTTACTTGATGAACCATGTTCTGCTTTGGACCCTATTTCTACAGCTCGTGTAGAAGAACTGATTCATGAATTAAAAAATGATTACACGATTGTTATTGTGACCCATAATATGCAACAAGCAGCACGCGTTTCAGATTACACGGCTTATATGTATTTGGGCGAATTGATTGAGTTTAATAACACCAATGACATTTTCATCAAGCCAAATGATAAGCGTACTGAAGATTATATTACTGGCAGAATCAGTTAAAACTAATGCAACTAACTAATTGTTAGGAAGAAAAAAATGAATGATACCGTACATCTCTCGACACAATTTGACGAGGACCTTGAAAATCTACGCAGTAGAGTGCTTGAAATGGGCGGTCTGGTAGAAGCGCAGATAAACCAGACCACTAAAGCTTATACACAAAACAATAGTGCTGCCGTTCTTGATGTTTTGGAAAATGACCGTGAAGTAAACAAATTTGAAAAAACAATTGATGACGACTGCATTCATATTATTGCAAAACGTCAGCCAACAGCGAGTGATTTACGCCTGGTCATGTCAATCAGTAAAATGGTCACCGATCTGGAGCGTTCTGGTGACGAGATTAAAAAAATGGCAAAAAGCATTCGTCGTATACAAGAGCGTGATGTCGCCGTTTTAAAAGCAACGACAGATGTGAAGCATTTGGCAGACGCTGCGAGCAGTCAACTCAGAAGTGCACTTGATACGTTTGCGCGCCTTGACACAGATGAAGCCAGAATGGTGATTGAAGCTGACCTATCCTTAGATTCAGAGTTTAAAGCGATTGTCCGTCAATTAATTACATTTATGATGGAGGATCCTCGTTCTATTTCGACAGCATTGGATGTCATTACTATTTCACGTTGTATTGAGCGAGTTGGCGACCATGCCAAAAATATAGCCGAACAAGTGATTTATATTGTTGAAGGTCGTGATGTTCGTCACACCAATGACGATGCCAGCTAAACAAAGAGCTGCATTTAACATAAAAGCCTCAGCTGCAATGCTGAGGCTTTTGTTTATGATGGCTACTACGTTATATTTTAAAAGCTAGCATGGAGCTTAATTAAAATGCGACAATTTATACACTTTATGACAAGTTTAATTATCGTTATATATTTGTAACAATTCTTTGATATATTAATGTACTAATGAAAAAATCAACTCTAACTTTATTAAATCGTGACTTAAGTATTTTAAGTTTTAATGAACGAGTTTTATCTTTAGCGCAAAGAGAAGATTACCCATTGCTGGAACGGTTAAGATTTTTGTGCATCGTTGCCTCTAATCTGGACGAGTTTTTTGAAGTCAGGATGGAGCCACAATTAGAAGCCAAGCAAACTGGCATTACCATGGGTGAAATCACGGTTGATACATACGATAAAATTTCCGAAAAAGCACATGAGTTAGTTGAAAGACAATATCATCTGTTCGAGAATGATTTAATGCCTGCACTCGAAAAACAAGGTGTCTCTCTTATCTCGAGTCACTTGCGCAGCACTGAACAAAAGAAATGGGTAGCGCAATATTTTCAATCGGAAGTAAAGCCATTATTGCTGCCTATTGCGTTAGATCCAGCGCATCCATTTCCGCAAGTTGCCAATAAAGCCCTGCACTTTATTGTGCAGTTGGAGACCAAGTCTAAAAAAACTCCTTCGATTGCGATTGTAAGAGTACCACGTGTACTGCCCAGAGTGACAAGGCTGCCTGTTCGAGTAAGCAAAAAGAAGCAATCTTTTGTTTCACTCACCAGCATTATTCGTGCTCACCTACCAGATTTGTTCCAAGGCGCAAAAATCATTAACTTTTCTCAATTTCGTGTGACGAGGAACTCAGATTTAGAGTTTGACGAAGATGATGTGAGCAATTTACGAACAGCATTACGACAAGAGCTAGCTTCAAGACCCTACGGTGAGCCTGTCAGATTAGAAGTCACGATTGATTGTGTTGATGCGTTATCTGACTTTTTACTTCAGCAGTTTGCATTACCACCATCTGCACTCTATAAAGTGAATGGTCCAGTTAATTTAGGTCGCCTGATTCAATTACCAGATTTAGCAAGTGATACAAAGTTATCCTTCCCGACCTTTACGCCTGCATGGCCTAAAGGTCTTTTAGCAAATAAATCCATGTTCTCTCAATTGAAAAAAAGAGACATATTGATACATCAACCATTTGAAAGCTTTGAAGCGGTTATTCAACTTTTACAAGAAGCTGTCCACGATAGTGACGTACTCGCTATTCATCAAACCATTTATCGTGCAGGATCTGATCCACGAATATTAAATTTGCTACAGGAAGCCGTTAAAAGAGGAAAAGAAGTATTGGTTGTGGTTGAGTTAAAAGCACGGTTTGATGAGGAAGCGAACATCAACTGGTCTGAAGCATTAGAATCTATAGGTGCACAGGTCGTATATGGTATTGTGGGGTTAAAAACACATGCAAAAATGTGTTTAATTATGCGTCGTGAGGGTCGTGCAATAAAACGCTACGGTCACGTTTCAACTGGCAACTACAACCCAAAAACAGCGCGGCTTTATACCGACCTTAGTATGCTGACTAGCGATTTGACAATCACGCGTGAGATGGAACAGTTATTTAGACATTTAACCAGCGAACTGCCACTACCAAAAATGCGTAAATTACTCGCCTCTCCATTTACGCTACATAGCACAATGCTGCGCTATATTAATTCTGCAGGTAATGCAGCGGCTAGAGGCAAGCCTGCCAATATCATAGTCAAAACCAACTCTTTAACGGATGAATCCCTAGTCTTAGCGCTCATAAAAGCAGCTAAAAAAGGTGTTAAGATTGATTTGATTATACGTAGTGCTTGTATATTGCCAGTAGGTGCTAAAGACTTACAAGGTAACATTCGTGTTCGTTCTATTGTTGGTCGCTTCCTTGAGCACTCTCGTGCATTCTATTTCAACATTGATGGCAAATCAAAACTCTGGCTATCGAGTGCAGATTGGATGTCCCGCAATATGCTCAGACGTGTTGAAATCGCTTGGCCAGTGCTAGACCCAGATATGCAACAACGTGTAATTGATGAATGCTTCACACCTTATTTGGAAGACAATATTGATGCATGGGCGTTAACAGAAGATGGCAGTTATCAGCTAATCAGTAGCTTGCAAAGTACAGACAAACAGACAAAGCAAGTTTCTGCGCAAACAGAATTATTACAAATCCATCGCTGATGCCTACCTATGTTACATATAAAAGCATTATGCTATGGCGACATGCTGATGCACTACCCATCGGAGCAAACATACAGGATGATATAAGTAGGCCACTGAGTAAAAAGGGCCAACATCAAGCCAAAATAATGGCAGCATGGCTAAAAAGCCATTCACCCAAAGAGATAATAACTATTTCTAGCAAGGCAGTAAGGTCGCAACAAACAGCAAAGGCCCTAACTAACGATTTTATATTGTCTGATGGCCTAGCGCCTGGCGTCTCTCTCATGAATGTTTTAGAGACAATCAATGGTATATCAGATAGCAATAAATTAAACGCCAACCTACTGATTGTTGGTCACCAGCCATGGCTGGGAGAGTTAGCTGCTTACTTATTAAATCCTTTATCTGAAATAGAAGGACTCAATATAAAAAAAGCCGCACTATGGTGGTTTAAGCGAGCAAGATATCAATCAAATGATGCATTTGATCTCATAACAGTACAAACACCAAGCTTACTTTAATAAACTACTTCTTTTTTTTCGGTCCGCCAGTTTTAATCACTGGGATACTCAACATTGTTTCTTTTAAATGAGCATCAGTCATGTCTGTTAACAACTTAATGCCTGCTCTGAGCAACTCACTTTTCTTTGCTGGCTGACCCAACACTTCCAGACGTTTTTTAAGAACAGAAAACTGAACATACTCTTCTTTAGGCATGGTAAAGCTATCTCTCTCCATCTTCTTTTTATTGAGCCTTGACGTTTGTGTCGTTGCGATTTGTTTT
>CAXIBZ010000088.1:0-6810 GCA_964022105.1 uncultured Methylophilaceae bacterium | reverse complement strand
CAACACAACAATTACCTACATCGGTATGCACGGCATAAGCAAAATCGACTGCGGTAGACCCTCTCGGCAAAGCTAGAATATTTCCTTTAGGAGTAAACACATATACCTCATCTGGAAACAGGTCGACTTTAAAATGCTCAAGAAATTCGTGACTGTCATCACTTTCTGTTTGAATCTCAACTAATCGCTGCAACCACTGATGGGTTTGTTGCTGCAGCTTAGTTAAATGCGCATCTGTGGTTTTATACAGCCAATGTGCTGCCACACCTGCTTGAGCAATATTGTGCATTGCGATACTACGTATCTGTACTTCTATTGGCGTGCCAAATGGGCCAAACAGTGTGGTATGTAATGATTGATAGCCATTCACTTTTGGTATAGCAATATAATCCTTAAACTTGCCAGGAATAGGCTTGTATAAACTATGCAAGCTACCTAGTGTTAAATAGCAACTAGCAGTATCTCTGACCAATACCCGAAATCCGTAAATGTCGTTAACTTGCGACAATTTAACCGTTTTTCCCGTCATCTTCCGGTAAATACTGTAAAGATGCTTTTCTCTACCTTCTACATCTGCTTCTATGCCCGCATCTGCTAGCTGCGTTTTAATTGACTCTAGAATTTTAGAGATCACTTCTTTTCGGTTACCCCGCGCCGTTTTGATGGCTTTCTCGATAACCTTGTACCGATTGGGATATATATATTTGAAGCTTAAATCTTCTAGCTCTTGATAGATAACATTCAACCCTAAACGATTAGCAATTGGTGCATAGATATCCAATGTTTCATGAGAAATCCGCTTTTGTTTAGCTGGTTTCATCACGTCTAAAGTCTGCATATTATGCAACCGATCAGCTAGTTTCACCAATATCACACGGACATCTTGGCTCATCGCCAGCAGCATTTTACGTACATTTTCGGCCTGTGCTTGAACGGCAGTCTGCAGCTCGATTTTATCCAGCTTGGTTAAGCCTTCTACCAAGTCTGCTACTTGGTTGCCAAAGCGTTCACGTAGTTCAGCAGATGCAACACCCGTGTCTTCAACAACATCATGCAATAATGCTGCTAGTAGCGTAGGAATATCTAAGTGTAATTTTGCAAGAATGCAGGCAACGGCAACTGGGTGGCTAATGTAAGGTTCACCAGATTTTCTAACCTGCCCTTTATGTGCTTTTTCACTGTAGCGGTAGGCGTCCCAGACTTGCTCAATCTCTTCCTGGGTTAAATAATTACGTAGCAGTATGGTTAGTTGCGATTCCTCATTATCTGCTGGCAACAAGGGTGGCTCAGCTAGCTGGAATGGTTCCGCTGTCAGTTTTTTAGCGGTTTTAGGCATACTGCTAGTGCTGGATAGTTAACTTCTTTTCAGAAGTTCCAAGCCCACTTTACCTGCTGCAATTTCACGCAAAGCAATGACAGTTGGCTTATCACGAGAACCATGCATGCTTACCAATGGATCAGATCCATTTGAAATTTGACGTGCACGGTAAGCAGCAACCAAAGTTAATTGAAAGCGGTTTGGAATTTTATCTAAACAATCATCTACAGTAATACGTGCCATGGTGTAACCCTCTAAATTAAATCAATGTTTGAATCAACGCGCGATGCCGTTGTAGTTGTATGTTTGTTTTAAGACGTTGCGCTTGAACAATCGCAATCAAATCTTGCAAAGAATCGTCGAATACGTCGTTTATTGTAACATAATCAAACTCTACCAAGTGACGCATTTCTTCACGCGCAGCCGCCATTCGTTTAGCAATCACTTCTTCACTATCCTGCGCACGGCCTCTTAGTCGTTTTGCTAACGTTTCTAAAGATGGAGGCACAATAAATATACTCACTGCTTGTGGGTAAATTCTGCGTACCTGCTCTGCCCCTTGCCAGTCAATTTCTAGTACCACATCACGACCAGTTTGTAATGGCTCATCAACTGCTTTTTGTGATGTACCATAACGTGCACTATGCACTTGAGCACTTTCTAAAAAGCCGCCTGCGCCTAATATTTCTAAAAATGCAGCCTCATCCACAAAGTGGTAATCAATACCGTCTTGCTCGCCTGGACGAGGCTTTCTAGTAGTGTGCGAAATAGACAGAGTCAAGTTTGCATCTTTTTCCAACAATGCTTTTACAAGGCTTGTTTTGCCTGCACCAGATGCTGCCGTGATGATAAATAAGTTGCCTGAAATCATCCGTGTATTTTAGACGATTTTTTCATGAACCACGGACAATTATTCAATATTCTGAATCTGTTCTCGCATTTGCTCTATCAGGACTTTTAGTTGCATAGATATCTGCGTTGTTTCTATTGAGACAGATTTAGAACCTAAAGTATTAGCCTCTCGATTCATTTCCTGCATTAAAAAATCCAGCTTTTTACCCACTAATCCACCAGCAGATAAAATGGATTCTACTTCGTGTATGTGTGCACCTAAGCGCGACAGTTCCTCATCGACATCAATGCGTTGTGCATAAAGCACAATTTCCTGACGGATACGTTCATCATCATTGCTTTGTTGCGCCTCTTTTAGTTTTGCTGTTAGCTTCTCTTGATAAGCCTTCAGTAATGATGGCATCATCGGTTTTACTCTATCCACCAAAGCCTGCGCTTCTGCTAGCCTTTCTAAAATCATCATCTTGAGCTTTGCGCCCTCACGATTTCTGGCTAATACCAACTCTTCAGTAGCTACAGTAAGGGCATCTAGCATCACTTGTGTTAATGCCTCTTCATTCGTTGTGGTGCTGGAGAGTACGCCAGGCATTTGCAACAGTTCCAAGGGGTTCACTGCTTGCATTGTCGGAAAATACTGAGCAATCTCTTTGACAGAGTCAGCAATTTGGGCAATTACCTTATGATTCAGCGAGTGTCCAGTTTCATCACTTTCTGCCTTAGCCAAGCTGATACGACACTCGACTTTACCTCGCCCTAACTGTGATTTTAATTGTTCTCGAACGCCAGTTTCTTGTGTACGAAACTGTTCATCTAGTTTAAGTTGTAACTCAAGATAACGCTGATTAACAGAACGTAACTCAACTTGTAATACGCCACTACTCGTAATGCGTTGCTGGGACGCATAACCCGTCATGCTGCTAATCATGTCTCTTTATTCACAAAAATAAGGATAACTCTTAAAGTAATTGCTGATAATTGTATCAAATCTATATGATTTTATGTCAGAATATCTTATCCTTGCTCAACCATTTTGAAATACAGACACATTAGTAATGGCAAAAGCTAAAAATCGAACTCTGCCTGTTGGCTATATGTTACAAGACTATGTTATTACCAAAGTCTTGAGTACTGGCGGCTTCAGCTTTGTCTATCTAGCACAAGATGCAAACAAACATACGGTAGCAATTAAGGAGTACATGCCGACTGGTCTTGCATTGCGTGAGGATGGTGCAACAGTCATGCTGGATTCGGACGATGAGGCGGCAACATTCAAACATGGTCTTAAATGCTTTTTTGAAGAAGGTCTAGCATTAGCAAAAATCGATCACAAGAATATCGTCCGCGTCACTAATTTCTTTCGCGAAAACAACACCGTTTATATGGTCATGCAATATGAGCGTGGCAAATCTTTACAAGAATATATCTTGTCACAGCCAGAGCCTGTTAATGAAAAATTCGTTAGACGCGTTTTCAGTCAATTATTAAACGGATTGCGTGAAGTACACTTGCAAAAGCTATTGCACCTTGATATCAAGCCAGCCAATATCTACATACGGCTCGATGGCTCACCAGTATTACTAGATTTTGGTTCTGCAAGGCAAACACTCACCTTGGCACAACCAAAATTATCACCTAGCTACACACCTGGTTTTGCACCGCCGGAACAATATTTTGATCGTCAAAAGCTTGGGCCATGGAGTGATATCTATAGCGTTGGTGCGAGTATGTATTCATGTCTGGCACGGTCTGCGCCTATCGCGTCAAATCAACGTGTTAAGAAAGACTATCTTGCGCCTGCGTCAAAAGTAGGTAAGGGTATATACAGCAAAGAACTACTCTCTATTATCGATGACTGCTTGAAACTGGATTATTTGGAAAGGCCACAAAGCGTATTCTCATTGCAAAAAAGATTAGTCAGCAATGTTGAAAAGCCAGAGAAAAAAGCCAGTTTTGCTAAAAAGATTCATGCTGTTTTAACTAAGCCCTTATAATGCTTTTATATGAAATTCACGATTTATCAGAATAGCCGACAAGGGCCTCGACCATACAATCAAGATAGACTTGCGTATTCTTACAGTAAAGATAGTTTATTGTTAGTGTTAGCTGATGGTATGGGCGGACACCGCCATGGTGAAATTGCCGCACAACTCGCTATCAAAACCTTAACTGATGCTTTTCAACGTCTAGCCAAACCCCTGCTTACAAGCCCAGCGAAATTTTTGACTGATCATATCCAGCAAGTGCACGATATGATCGAAAATGTGACGCAATCTGAAAATCTAGTTGAATCGCCTCGCACAACGATTGTTGTTGCTGTTATTCAACGTGGTTATTTGTATTGCGCGCATGTTGGCGATTCACGCTTATACCATTTCAGAGGCAATCATTTACTTTATCGCACAGAAGACCACTCTATCGTTCAGTCATTGTATAAAAAGGGCATGATCAGCAAAGAAGAAATGACGACGCATCCTTATAGAAATAAAATCTATAACTGTGTTGGCGGTGAAACACCACCCCAAATTGATCTTTCGGACAGAATCGAGCTTGCAGAAGGAGACACCATATTACTCTGTACAGATGGTTTGTGGGGTTGCCTGAGTGATAACGAAATTAAAGCAATCCTTAATGCCAATATTGATGTTTCTGCCGCAACAAAAACATTGATGGACGCAGCCGAAAGTGCGGCGGATGATAATGGTGACAATCTAAGTGCCATTGCAGTCCAGTGGGGCGATAAGCAACTGAGTGAAGATTTAGTCTCAACCCAACTGATGCCATTAGGCGAAACAACGACCATTATCAATGCAGCTTCGACTGTCCCACTTGATGGTGGCGATCCGCTAGATTTATCGGATGATGATATCGAAAATACTATCGCAGAGATTCAACAAGCACTTATAAAAACCAAATTAAAAATTGGGATTTAAAGGCAAGACTTTTCAGCATGTTTTATAATAGCCTTTTTTAAATAAGCCAATATAAAATATGTCTTCAACTCAGCGCCCCAGTGGGCGCGCAAACAATCAACTACGTAATGTAGAAATTATCCGCCACTATACCAAACACGCCGAAGGCTCCGTCCTGGTAAAGTTTGGTGATACTCACGTGCTTTGCACCGCTAGTGTTGAAGAAAAGATACCTGGCTTTTTAAAGGGTCAAGTACAAGGCTGGGTAACGGCAGAATACGGTATGCTACCTCGTTCCACAGGGTCTCGCATGCAAAGAGAAGCCGCCCGTGGCAAACAATCTGGTCGTACACAGGAGATTCAACGGCTTATTGGTCGTAGTTTACGCGCGGTCATTGACTTAAAGAAACTAGGTGAGAGAACCATTCATTTTGATTGTGATGTTATCCAAGCTGACGGGGGTACACGTACCGCAAGTATCACAGGCGCCTATGTTGCAATGCACGATGCAATTACGTATCTGCTCGATAAGAACTTACTTAGTGAGTCACCACTAACCAATGCCGTTGCAGCCATTTCTGTAGGTGTCTACAAAGGAGTCCCCGTGCTGGACTTAGACTATGTGGAAGATTCAGACTGTGACACCGATATGAATGTTGTGATGACGAGCAGCGGTGGCTTTGTTGAAATTCAAGGTACAGCAGAAGGCGACCCGTTTAGCCGCGATGCCATGACGGCAATGACAGATCTGGCTGAAGAAGGTATTAACCAACTTTTAACAATACAAAAACAGGCGCTTGGTATAGCTTAAAACACAAATCATGTTAAAAAAACTTGTCATCGCCAGCGGTAATCAAGGTAAATTAAGAGAAATAAAAGCAATGCTGGAGCCTCTGAATATCGAGGTATTACCACAATCAGAGTTCAATGTTTCTGAAGCAGATGAACCGCATTATACCTTTATTGAAAATGCATTGGCAAAAGCTAGACATGCAAGTAAAGCGACAGGCCTGCCTGCACTGGCAGATGATTCTGGCATTTGCTTAGAAGCGCTAAATGGTGAGCCTGGAGTACAGTCAGCTTATTTTGCAGGTAAGCCAAGTAATGATGAAAAAAATAATGCGCAACTTATCAACATTCTGAAACAACATGAAAACCGCTTTGCATACTATTATTGCTGCTTAGTGCTTGTTAGAAGGCATGATGACCCACAACCTTTAATCGCAGAAGGTATCTGGCAAGGTAGTATCCTTAAAAAGCCACGAGGTAGCAACGGCTTTGGCTACGACCCACTATTTTTAGATAGTATGACGGGCAAATCTGGTGCTGAACTTGAACCAGAGATAAAAAACAAAGTCAGTCATCGCGGGCAAGCATTACGTAAAATGCTGCATTTAATTGAACATATGACTTATTAACTGGTAACAATCATGTCAAAAATTTCACTTCCCACCTGGATACGAGACGACAACAGCATTGTTGCATGTACAGAAAAAATACGCGTCATGCAAGAAAATTTTGATGAGATTCTTCAAATTACGCAGGATGCATTTGAAGATGGCTTGCTGATGGAAGTCTCTGAAGCGCAAATGCGTGAAACTCTGCATCAATTGGTTGATTCGCTAATTAATCCGTACAAGAAAAAATAACCTACATCAGCAAAAATATTCTTTGCATTCCACCTAAAGTAATTTCTTTTTCAGTCGTAAGGATTTCATGCTGCAATGCATA
>CAXIBZ010000087.1:0-7088 GCA_964022105.1 uncultured Methylophilaceae bacterium | reverse complement strand
TGCGTTGTCTTCCCGCAATTGCAAACGATATTCAGCACGACTTGTGAACATCCGATAAGGTTCTGTCACACCAGTCGTAATCAAATCATCCACCAACACGCCAATATATGCTTCATCACGCGCAGGGCACCAACCATCTTTTTCCTGTGCATATAATGCTGCATTTGCACCTGCTAGCAAACCTTGAGCAGCCGCTTCCTCATAACCAGTAGTACCGTTAATTTGTCCAGCAAAAAACAATCCTTGGATCGCTTTTGTTTCTAAAGTACTTTTGAGTGCACGCGGATCATAATAGTCATACTCAATCGCATATCCGGGCCTTAGAATGTGTGCATTCTCTAAACCTTTAACAGACTGAACTAACGCTAGCTGCACATCAAACGGCAGACTAGTTGATATTCCGTTTGGATATACCTCATTTGTATTTAGGCCTTCTGGCTCCAGAAATAATTGATGCGAAGCTTTATCCGCAAATCGGTTAATTTTATCTTCGATACTAGGACAGTAGCGCGGCCCAACACCCTCTATCACGCCCGTATACATTGGTGAACGATCCAAGCCCTGACGAATAATATCGTGAGTTCGTTCATTGGTATGTGTAATCCAGCAAGAAACCTGCTCCGGATGTTGCTCAACATGTCCCATAAAAGAAAATACTGGCAATGGGGTATCACCTGGCTGCTCTGTCATTACACTATAGTCAATGGTACGACCATCTATACGTGGCGGTGTACCTGTTTTTAATCGCCCAACTGGCAATCCAATCTCTCGCAACCTAGCCGCCAGAGACATAGAAGGTGGGTCGCCAGCACGTCCTGCGTGATAATTCTGCATACCAACATGAACCAAGCCACCCAAAAAAGTACCCGCCGTTAACACGACTGACTTTGAAGAGAATCTTAATCCTATTTGCGTTACAACGCCTATTGCACGCTCACCATCTAGCAAGATATCATCTACCGCCTGCTGAAATAACCATAGGTTTTCTTGGTTTTCTAATCGGCGTCGAATTGCCGCCTTGTAAAGAATACGGTCTGCCTGCGCACGCGTAGCTCTAACAGCAGGCCCTTTACTAGAATTCAATATGCGAAACTGTATACCACCTTCATCGGTAGCCATCGCCATGGCACCACCAAGCGCATCCACCTCTTTCACTAGATGGCCTTTACCAATACCGCCGATGGAAGGGTTGCAAGACATCTGACCAAGTGTTTCTATGTTGTGGGTCAATAATAAAGTTTTTTGACCCATGCGAGCCGATGCCAGTGCCGCCTCTGTGCCTGCATGGCCACCACCCACAACAATAACGTCAAATTTATTTGGAAACTGCATTTTTGCAACACCAGATGAAAGTAGAAAGAATAAGATTTTAACGTAAAATCAATTGCTAAGTCACATTAATCTATTATGTTTCACGTGAAACATAATAGAGCGTCGACATGTAAACACATTTTATACGTTGTAGCATTTGTTGTTCCACGTGAAACATTCATTGAAAAAACAACAAAAATATCAATGAAAACATAATGTTCTGTTTCAAAGTTAATAACATCGTGATAATCTTTACCTAACAAATCTTAAAAACAAAGAGTTTAAGCAGGTAGTCACTAAAAAACGATGGACGCAAACACCATATATACAAAAACAGGTAGAGGGTTACGGGCAATCATCAGAAAATTGCCGCGTTATCCTGGACATGTGTTGTCAGTTATTGACAAAGGAATGAGTGGCGAAGAAATCTCTCAAAAGCTATCAGATGTTAAACAGAAAGATTTGGAAGAAGCTGTTGTTTGGTTGCTAGAGGGTGGTTTTATTAAAGGTACAGAAGTAGACCCATTTTCTAACACGCAATGGGACGTCTCTGATGAGGGTGCGATAGAGGTAGATGAAATTGACATAGACCAATTTACTGTTTCAGAGAAGCCACCCATTACCATACCTGAACAGGTGCCCGTCAGAAAAAAATCACAAGCTGAGTTAGAAGCAGAAGCTGTCGAACAGGCAAAAATTCTAGCGCAAAAACAACTGTTGGAAAAAGCAGATAAAGAAGCACAAGAGAGAGCAGAAGCAGCATTAAAGGCAAAGCTCGAGGCTGAAACCAAATCTAACGCTGACAAAGAAGCAGAAGCCAAAAGAAAAGCGGAAGAGAAAGCTGCTGCTGAGGAAAGAGCTCGACTAGAAGAAGAAAAAGCGAAACAAGCGGCTAAAGAAAAAGCTGAAAATGAGGCGCGTGAAAAAGAAGAGGCTGAAGCTAAAGCCAAAGCAATAGCTGAAGAAAACGCTAGAAAAGAAGCAGAAGCCAGAAGAAAAGCAGAAGAGAAAGCTGCTGCTGAGGAAAAAGCCCGTATTGAAAAAGAAGAGAAGGCGAAACTAGCCGCTAAAGAAAAAGCTGAGAAAGAGGCGCGTGAAAAAGAAGAGGCCGCTGAAAAAGAGAAAGCGCGTGATGAAGCACAAGAAAAAGCGCGCTTAGAAGCATTGGATCGCGCTGAAGCAAGAGCGATTGCTCAAGTTGAAGCAGAAAAAAAATCTTTAGAACAAGCTGCAGCTAGAGAACAACAACGCTTAGAGGCTTTAGCCAAAAAAGAAGAAAAAGCACAACTAAAAGCTGAGTTAAAAGCTAAGGCACAAATTAAACGCCAACGAATAATAAGTCAATTGCTAACTCTTGGGCCTAGCAAACAATGGTTAATGAATATTGGCAAAAGTATTAAACCAATATCGTTATTTGCATTGGCAGTATTATTGTTATTAATCATCGCTGCTCAGTTCATCAATATGCGCATTTTGATTAATCCTATTGAGGAGATTGCTACAAAGACAATTCAAGATGAAGTTAATATTAAGACGGTTAATATTTCATTATTCCCTAAGCCACATTTTTTATTGGGCGACATTACTATTGCTGATTCAAAAACGATTAATGCAAAAAATATACGTATTTACCCTGACTTATTAAATTTAAAAGATAAAATATTCAATCAATCCAACACACCATACGCTATTCAATCAGTTGATTTGGAGGGTTTTAATATCGCACAAAAAGATATCCCGCGTATCGTTTCATGGGCGGGTGCCTCATCAAGAAACCAGCAATTGAAAATTAATAGAATCACACTGTCTAAATTATCTATTAACCTTAATGTCATTCAGCTACCTTATTTTGATGGGCAGATAACACTGGATGACGCTGGCTTAATCCAGGAAGCTAGATTTAATAACGATAAGCAAAATCTTAATATTAGTATCCAAAAGTCTAGTAATCAATTCTTGTTGAATATTGAAGGCACTAGGTGGCGTTCACCTATGTCGCCATATCCAATCTTAACGAAACTTAATGCAAAGGGGAGTATTGAGGATAATGTATTAACACTACATTCCATTGCCAGTGATTTGTATAATGGAAGCATGACTGGTCAAATAGAAATGCAATTAGGCTCTTCCGATTTGGCAAGCAAGGGCAGTTTTGACATTAAAAACTTCTATATTGGTGATATGGCAAAAGAGCTTCAACTCGATACGCCAGTAGATGGTAAATTGAATATAGAAGGTCAATATAGCTTCACTATTAACAAGCCATTAAATACCGTCGAAATGGCTACATTAAATACCAAATTCGACATTAAAAACGGCCAGCTGAAGAAGATTAATATTGCTGAAGCCATGCGAAGTGGGAACTTAAGTGGCGTTACGGATTTTTCACATCTATCTGGTGAAATAAATCTTAATAATCAGATATATATAATTGATAAGCTATTATTAAAAGCCAATCAATTGGCAGCTTCAGGGCGTGTGAAAATTGCGTCTGATCTGCAAGTGTCTGGAAATATTGCTTCCAGTATTTCACTCAAAAGCAACACCATCAGGGCGCGGCTACTCATTGAAGGGCCAATCACTGCATTGAGATTAAAAAAATAAAATTAACCGTTAAATATTGTAAATTTAAATCAAGCAGGTATTGACGGATGGATGGCTTCACGCATATAGTGGCAAGGCGCCAAAGTATAAAGTGTGGCTCACACACGCAACAACACAAAGCTTCAAAGTTTATAATAGATTTATGCTTAACGTTAAGAATGTAGTACTTGCAATCATTATTCAAAACAATCAAGGAGAAGAAAATGGCTGATACAAGCGAATTCAAAGACGCACTCGCAAAATATACTTCAAACATTAAGAGTGCTGCTGTTGATAAAATGGCATCAACCTATGCATTAGTCATGTCCAACAAAGATGCTAAGTTTGTATCTTGTGGTGATGCTAGTGAAAAAGAAACGGTCCGTGAGAACTTCCTCAAGAAGAAACTTGGCTTAAGTGATTCTGATGCTGAGTTAGATAACGCCATTGAAGCGGTATGTGCTACGATGAAAGATGATCGGATGAAAAACCGTCTCGTGTTTTATTACCTACTTGCTGAGAAATTTAATAAGCTAGGTGTATTTGCCTAACTATTATTGAAGAGAGGCATTATATTTACATATATAACAGCCTATAAATAAGCATATATGACCCTTGGATATCCAAGGGTTTTTTATTTATCAACCTCTGAAGAAGCTTAATACGATAGCTCATCAATATTATCTTTCCTTGTTATACATCAAAGACTATTTGTTTATCCATTAATAGAATGTATTGAGAAGTTAGCTATATTAACGGTTGTGGCTCATTGGTTACACATTTGCAACAAAACTGAAACATCGAAATTACACTTTAGAAATAAATGCTTAACACAACTATACTAGAATAAACTTTAATAAGTTGTCTATGATGTTTGAATCTATACAACAAATGTTGCGTTATATTAATAGGAGAAATTGAAAATGACAAAAACAGCATTAATCATCGCCGCAGTATTGGGTCTAACAGTGACCACAGCACAAGCAGATGTAGTTAACGCGCAAACACTGATGGATAAATATACGGCCTCAGCTCAATTGGTCAATAAAGACTTCCAACCTTCAGCAATCGAAGGTAAATTGTTCTTCAATCGCACATTCAGAAATGATGGTCATGAAGCTGCATGTGCATCTTGTCACACACAGAACCCAGCAAATTATGGCAAGCATATGGTAACGAATAAACAAATTAAGCCATTGTCACCTATGGTGAACCCAAAACGTTTTACCGATATTTCCAAGGTAGAAGATAAGTTTACAGAGCATTGTAATGATATTCTTGGCTCAGATTGTAGTGCACAAGAAAAAGCAAACTTTATTAAATATCTGTTTTCAGAAAAAACGCCTAACTAAATAATGCAACGTTATATTTGGGATCCGTTTGTTAGGATTTTTCATTGGTCGCTAGCGATCGCGTTTGCAGTAGCATTCTATTATCACACTTCTGAGTGGGATAGAATGTTACATGTGCAAGCTGGCTATGTAGCTGGCGCCTTAATTATATTTCGTATCATTTGGGGTACGGTAGCAACAGGCTACGCAAATTTTAAGACATTCCCACCCAACATCGTCTGGGCGGCTAAATACTTGTATAAGCTCATCAAAGGTAATGCAAAGCACTATGTTGGACATAACCCAACTGGTGCAATTGTCATATATGCCATGCTGATTATCGGTTTAATTGCGGTAAGCTCTGGTATATTGGTATTTGAAGATGGATGGATTTTATCTGATGCGTACACAAACACATATAAAAGCATTCATCACTATGCAACGTGGGGATGGCTATTTTTAGTAGTTTTGCACATCATCGGTGTCATTACAGAAAGCATTTTACATCGAGATAATTTAATTCTAGCAATGATTACAGGCTGTAAACGTGTCTGCAAAATCAAACCTAAACAAAAGCGTCAGCCATTACAACCAAAACATGAATTAGCGATCAAAGAAAAGATGGTTAAAAACCATCAATAAACGACAAACAAAATAAAAAGGCGCATTCAGCGCCTTTTTATTTACCGATACAAAACTTGGAAAATATTTCCCCGAGCAAGTCATCTGGCGTGAACTCACCTGTAATGGAACTCAAAGCTAGTTGTGCCAAGCGTAACTCCTCTGCTACTAATTCTGCTGAGTTTAATTGTTGCTCTGCAATTTCTAGATGATTCTTTACGCTCGCTAATGCAGAAAGGTGTCTTGCCCTAGCCATAAATACACCTTCTGAATTATATTGATAACCAACTAATTTAAGTAAATGATCTTTAAGCAGTGTCAGACCAGTTCCTGTTTTAGCAGATAAATAAACATGTACTTCATTATCATTTTCGATGATTTTTGCCTCTTCTTTAGACACATCTATTTTATTGTGAACCCAAATTTTTACAATTTCTTTAGGTAAGCACTGTAGAATAGACTTTTCTTGATCGCCAATACCGTGAGCAGCATCAATCAATAATAATGCGATATGCGCCGATTCTGTGGCTCGATATGTTCGTGCAATGCCAATTTTTTCTACCTCATCTTCGGTATCACGCAAGCCTGCCGTATCAATTACATGCAAAGGTACTCCATTGATTTGAATCTCACTTTTTATCGAATCCCGCGTTGTACCTGCTATAGGTGTTACGATGGCAATCTCTTCACCAGAAAGCGCATTCATCAAGCTGGACTTACCAACATTAGGTTGTCCAATAAGCACAACATTAATTCCATCGCGTAATAAAACACCTTGTTTTGCTTTATTAAAAATGTTGTCCAGCGCTAATTGATTTGCTGCTAATTTTTCTGCAACACGTCCCTGGGTAATGAAATCAATTTCCTCTTCGGGAAAATCCAAACAAGCTTCGACATACATCCTTAAATTGATAAGTTCTGCTAGTAAGGTATTTATAGCCGCAGAAAACTCACCAGTTAAAGAACGCACAGCACTTTTTGCAGCTTCGGTAGTCGCTGCGTTAATCACATCGGCCACTGCTTCTGCTTGCGCTAAATCTAACTTGTCATTTAAATATGCACGATGTGTAAACTCACCTGGTGTTGCTTGGCGAGCACCTAACTCAATACATCTGGCTAATAAAATCTGCATGAGGGCAGTACCACCATGGCCTTGCAACTCTAGTACATCTTCACCCGTGTAGGAATTTGGTGACTGATAGTAAATAGCAATACCACGATCAATTAAGTCATTATTTGCTT